>JAQVBP010000001.1:3435-7616 GCA_028690255.1 Methanosarcinaceae archaeon | reverse complement strand
GAAGCGCAACTCGGGTGTTACAGAATAGAGTACAGCATTGACAAAGTCCCTATTCCCAGAGGCTCCATCACGACTTCTGCCCCGTATTTTATCTTCAAGTCCTCCGAAAGCCCGCAGGGAATGCCGGGGGTTGAGACCAGGCAGTCTTTTTCGAGCACGAACTCGGGGATAGTGTCCGGGCAGGGAGTCGCTTCGAAGATCATGGAGAATTTCTTCGAGGTTTCGGTTTTGGCTTCGGTTTCAAGGTCTAAGGGGGTAACGTTGAGTTCGGAAACTGCCCTTTTAAGCAAGTCATTATCAACATCGTATCCGTAAACGGAAAAGCCTTTCTTTACCAGGTGTTCGGCCCCGGGAAAGCCCACTTTGCCGAGCCCTATCACAAGGACGTCTTTGTTCCCGGCCAGAAGGCTCCTTGATGCTATTTCCGCATAGACAATTCCTGTGCAGGGCTGGTTGTTGGCTATTTTCCTGTTTTTCAGGTTGTGGGCCAGGTAGGTGTGATCGTCGGCCATAAGGACGATATCCGCCCCCGAAGTCACGGCCTCATAGTAGCCGCTTACATCGGGTTTTTTAGTAATGAATCCATCAAGCCCGAAATACCGGACAATCGCAAGCAGGGACTCTGAAAAACTTCCTATAATCCCGTTTCCGGCCGTAATGGGGACAATTCCCACCTTTTCGGAACCCGCCTCCGTCCCGTAGAGGGCTTTGCAGACCCCTTTTATATCAAGGCCGGTCGCCCTCTGCACGGTTTCATCACTCTTTTCAAGTTGCCTGTTAATTTCTGCCAGGTCTTCCGGGGTTAAAAGTGCCATTTTTTATTCCCTCCGGGGGTCATACATTTTATAAATCCTTTTTTTGAAAAGTTCTGAAGAATTAAAAGTTAAGATAAAATCACAAATTAAGGCCGGTATTAATACCGACCCTGAGACCCGTTTTCCGGCCAGCCTTCAAATCAAAATTCAGGCCAATATTCAGGCCAAAGTCTTTGGCCAGGATCTCAAGCCCTTTTTCCCTTCCTTTTTCCGCTTCTTTTTTATCCGAGCCCCAGGCTATCAGGGTAAAAACCACCTGCTTCCCGCGACCCAGGAAAAGCTCAAGCCCTTCCTCTGTATAATAAGCTCCGTATTCCGAGTTTTCGGAAAGCACATGTTCGCCCACGGGGACAAGGGTCCGGCTTTCTTTCTCAAGCATCAGGTGTTCGAAAATACAGTAAGCGTCTTTCGGAAGGGCGTCGATTTCCCGGAGCCCTCCTTTTTCCGTACCCTCTCCTCCTTTTTCCGTACCCTCTCCTCCTTTTCCCTTTATTTTCTCCACCCCTTTCCCCTTTGCTTTATCCTCTCCGATCCTTTTTCGATCTATTTCTCCGACCCCCTTTTCTTCCCTTACTCCAATCCCCTTTCCTTCTATTTCCCCTTCAAAAGCTTTGAAAAGGAGTTCCACAAGGTTGATCCCGGAAGAATGGTAAACGACCGTCGGGGTCTGGCTCGGGAAACGGGCATCGATTTCAATTACCTTCAGGCCTTTTTCGCCTTTAATTGCCTCGACATCCATAATCCCTTTCAGGGAAAGCCCTTTTGCAAGAGTATGGGCTATTTCCCGAAAAGTTAGGTCGTAAGGGAGAGGAGTCACCTTATGGCAATCATAGCTCCCGTCAATATGGACCAGTGTTTCTTTCACAACGGCAAACCGGGTCCCGTCCCCAACGATTTCCAGGGAGACCACGTCTCCCTCCACATATTCTTCAATGAGCATTGAAGGGTCCAGAACCCGCAGTTCTTCCTCGTCGTAGATAATCGAGGTCCCTACACTCCCGCTCTCACAGGAAGGTTTTACGAAATAAGGGGGTTTCAGGGGCCGGTCAAGAGGAGTCGGAACCCCTACGGATGCAAAATACTCCTTGGACTTCTTCTTATCCCTGCTCACACGGTAAGCGTCAAAATCAAAAAAGACAGGGCAGAATAGTTTGTCTTTGACCGACTCAAGAAATGTGATACATTCCGGGTTTTCATTCAGGGGGATTAAAGCATCCGCCTTTTTCGAAAGCTCAATAAGCCGGCCAGGGTTCTCGATGATGTCAAAACAGTGAAACTCGTCCGTGTAGTTCCGGATAAGGGCCTTTGGGTTTCGGTCCACAAGGACGGTTTTCATCTCAGCTTTTTTCGCAAGGTATGCAAGCTCGAAGCCCTGGAGTTTGCCTCCCACAAGACAGATCGTTTTCATCCTAATGCCCCAGAACCTTTTCGAAATCGGCCTGTGAAGCAGGCTCCATCCCCAGGCTCTCAAGCCTTGAGATTACGCTTTTTATATCCCGGTCCCGCTCTTTGAGCCCGCGGTCGTAGTTTGCAACCCCGTCAAGTTCGGAGTTGGGAGGAAGAATCGAGGTCACAATGTTGGCCCCTGCGTTTAAGCGGTGGACCATGCCATCAATCCCTTCGACATCAAGGGAGGCCGGAATCAGACGGTCCGGGAAAAAGAGCCTCTGGACTGCTATGATCTTGAGTTCCGAAAGGTTCGAGCTCTGCTGAGCCCCCTCCAGAGGAGTGCCTTCCTGAGGGATAAAGGTCATGACCCTGACCATATCCGGATTGTTCGCTTTCATCCCCCGGAGGGATAAAACGGTTGACTCAATATCATTTCCTATCCCGGTCAGAAGTCCGTCTTCCACACAGTAGCCATTTTCTTTCGCAAAGCGGCGGGCGTTGACCCTGCCCTCGAAAGACTGCCCGACCCTGAGTTTTGCGTAACGTTCCCGGTCATAGGTTTCCTGGTAAAGAGCAAGGAAATCAGCCCCGTTTTCCCGGGCTTTTAAAAGGATCTCGTTGTTCATAACCCCCGGAGAAATCATGATGGGCAGATTTAATTCTTCCTTCACGGTCCGGACAAGTTCCACAAAACGTTCGGGTTTATCATAGTAATACGGGTCCTCTCCCATGGTCAGGTCGATCATGTGAAAGCCCGCACCTTTGAGGACTTTACAGGTTTCCTTAATATCCTCACGGGTCAGACGATATCGTTTGATGTCGTTTTCGCAGTTATAGTAACAGAAGGCACATCTGTTTTTGCAGTAAGTAGAAAAGTAAATAAAGCAGTTAAGAAACACCCGGTTCCCGAAAAAATGGTCCCTGACCTTCCGGGCCGTACGGTACAGCTTTTCAAGCTCTTCCTCTGACTCGATTGCCAGGAGCTTTTTTAAGTCCTCGTCAGAGAGACTGGCCCCGTTTATTATATCTTCCGCAAATTTGTCCATCTCATCCGGTGTCATTTTTTGAAACAAATCATTTCACCCCTTCATATTTTAGTTGGAATTCCGTTGTAGTATGATTCGGACCTGCTCCCTCTCCTGATGTTCTTGAACCCGTGTTTGACTTTCAGCAGACGTTCAAGCCCGAAGCCCGCCCCTATCCAGGGTTTGTCAATTCCCCAGTCCCGGTCCATAGGGACAGGCCCCACGACCGCCGAGGAGAGTTCCATATCTCCGTGCATGACGTCAAGGGTGTCTCCGTAGACCATACAGGAATCCCCGACTATCTCGAAATCGATTTCCAGGAAGTCCAGGAACTCTTTAATTAAGGCTTCCAGGTTCTCCCGGGTACAGCCCGAGCCCATCTGACAGAAGTTGAGCATGGTAAACTCTTCAAGGTGCTCCTTTCCGTCGGACTCTTTCCGATAGCAGGGCCCGATTTCAAAGATCTTAATCGGATCAGGCAGAACATTATCAAATTTACGGAGACAGTTGTAGAGGGTCGGGGCAAGCATGGGCCTCAGGCAGAGGTTTTTGTCTATCCTGAAGACCTGCTTCGAAAGTTCGACATCGCTATTAATCCCCATCCTTTCCACATACTCCGCAGGAATGATGATGGGGGTCTTGATTTCCAGAAAACCCCGGTCCACGAAAAATTTGGTGATCGTTCTTTCAAGTTTTCCAAGATAGTCTTCCCGGTCCTCTGCGTACATCTGCTGCAGGTCGTTTTTCCTCCGGGAAACCAGCATGGATTCCAGTTCTTTGAATGATAACTCGGTGTCATCCAGAGAAATTTCGTCTTTCGGGCTCAGAAGCGCCTCAAGCCGGCCTTTCTGACTCTTCGTAAGGGAAGGTTCCGAAGCGGCCTGAACTGCCTGAACCGAAGGAGTGGCTGCGGCAGGATTTGAAGCGGCCTGAACTGCCTGAACCGAAGGAG
>JAQVBP010000001.1:0-3335 GCA_028690255.1 Methanosarcinaceae archaeon | reverse complement strand
AGAAGCGCCTCAAGCCGGCCTTTCTGACTCTTCGTAAGGGAAGGTTCCGAAGCGGCCTGAACTGCCTGAACCGAAGGAGTGGCTGCGGCAGGATTTGAAGCGGCCTGAACTGCCTGAACCGAAGGAGCAGCAGGTTTCGGAGCTGGGGGGGCGGCAGATGCGCCAGCCGAAACTTTAGCACCCTCAAGTGCTTTTGCGGCCCTTGCTATGGATTTTGGCATCGCTTTTCTGGGCTTTGAGACAGTAACTACCTTTACCTTCGTGCTACTTTTGTTGTCGTGCGGTTTTGTGAGGAAACGGTTGATATCTTCATCCGAGACCTTGCAGTATTTGCAGGTTTTCCGATACTTGTTTCTTCTGAGAGACCGGGCTGAACGGCTTGAGCGGGAATTGTTCACCACAATGCTGTCTCCGCAGGCCATCTCAATGAGAATTTTTTTCCTGGAAACCTCATAATTTTTTATTTTGTGTAGCAATCCGTTTCTGGATAACCACACGCCGTTAGCGGCAATTAAAGACTCCAGCGGTTTTTTCTCCATGGTTTTACCCCATATAGCAAATTGTCCGGAAAAAAAGATTCTCCGGAATAACAGGTTTCCAAAAAGTAGTAAAATTCCGGTTTACGTAAACGTGAACAGAGTAGATATACGACAAACGAAATCCGGCAAAGAAAACGTATTATCAGAATATAGAAGTCGCAATCCGGAATTCAGTAAAGAAGCGGAAACCCCGGGAATCTAACCCGGCTAAACGGATTTAGAGTCCATTCGATCTACATGATCAGGTTTCCTCCTTGTATATTTAATTTAAAAAGAAAATTCGTTTAGGAATTAAATGTTGTCCTTTTATATATATGTCTATTGGTAGAATTTCGATATATAATTACTCTTAGATATAATTTAGATTTCAGGCTTCCAAAAACATTTAAAAGGCATCCCCTTCCCCCACCATCTGCTAAAATCGGATAAAATTTAATAAAATTTCTGCTTGTTTCGGGACTGGTTATTCCGGAATAAATTCCTTACGCGCTTCGAGGCGTGGTCTGCTTATCCCGAGGGTGATAAGACTCAGGGCCGTTGCATTGACGTCTTCCCTTTTGTTCCCCCAGGCCCCGCTTTCCCGGACTTCGTTCAAAAGCCAGCGGATAGAGGCTTTTGCTTCCTCCTCAAATCCGGTGAGGAGGAGGGCCTGAATTACCAGGTTACTTGTGGAGATATGCGTCCAGCTGCCTTCAGGCCCTCTCTTTGAAAGAAGCCAGTTTGCCCGCTCCTTTATAAAAATCCGGAGTTTTTTTACCTCTATTTCTTTGTTAGAACCCTCATTTATTTCTTTATCCTTTTTTTTCCCTTCAGCCGGGTTATTTACTTCGGCCGGGTTATTTCTTTCAGCCGGGTTATTTCCTTCAGCCCAGTTTGTATCCTCACCTGCTCCTTCCTCTTCTTTCAGTCCCACCTGTTTCTGAAGGGCCGTGATAATAAGGGCCGTGGTTCCCACCTGCTCCCAGGAAGATCCGTAATTTTCATACAGCCATCTGCAGGCTGCCCTGTCCGAAACTTCCATCTCCCCGAGGGCCCTGAGCGCATAGGCGGTGTCATAAACGTCTTCATTCCAGGAACTTCCGGTTTTTTTGTCAAGAAGCCATTTTGCCGATTCCCTGAATACAATCCCCGCGTCTGCAAGGGCAGAACAGGCTCTTGCGGTGTCCCGGACCGAGGCATTCCAGGCCCCGGCTTTTTTTTCCAGGATCAGCCTGGTCGTATACGGGTTCGGGAGGTCCCAGAGCGCATGGGCCGAAACAATCCGGGAAAGTTCCTTAATGGTATCAATATTCTGTGCCGAGAGCCATTTGAAGCTTTTTTCAACGGTCTCGTTTTTACTGCTGTCTGACATCCAGTCCTGCTTTTTGAGTTACCTGTATTAAAACCTGACTGAGCAAAATCGGCTTAATTTTATTATTGGCAGGGCATGCGGCTGGAGAGCCTGTCCTGACAAAAGTATATATGGATGTTATGCATTATTATGCATAATGCCCCGCCCAAGGAAAAGAAGGTTTGTGGACTTTGAGCACGGAGGGCCTCGCCACTTCAGCCCTGTTTGTGAAGGGAAGGGGGCCCTGCCCTCCGCTCCGGAGCCGCCCGAAGAGGTCCGGCTGACCATTGACGAGCTGGAAGCTATGCGGCTCAGCTACCTGGAAAAGCTTAACCAGAGCGAGGGGGCTGCCCGGATGGAGATTCATCAGTCCACTTTCCAGAGGACGCTTAAAAAAGCGCTTGAAAAGATCACCGATGCCTTTGTGCACGGAAAAGCCATAAGAATCGAAGGAGGAGATTACAGAATGCCAGGCAAAGACGGTACAGGCCCGTATGGAGAAGGACCTATCGGAAATCAACGCGGAAGAGGCCAGGGTGGAAGAGGCCAGGGCAAAGGTCGTGGAGGTTTCGGATTTGGAGGGCCGGAAGGGATGTGCGTATGTCCCGGCTGTGGACATGAAACCCCACACCAGGCAGGAATGCCCTGCGCTCGGATGAACTGTGAAAAGTGCGGGACTCCGATGGCCAGGAAAGCTTGAAGGGGAAATCTTCAGAAAATATTTGAAAATTCGTTGAAAAGTATTTTGAAAAGTGTTTTGAAAATTCGTTGAAAAGTATTTGAAAATTAAAATTTGAACAAAAAATGAGTGATAAATATGACAGGTGGAAACAGAACCGGTCCCAACGGAGAGGGCCCAAAAACAGGCAGAGGGCTGGGCTACTGCTCGGGCAGCAATACGCCGGGCTATACGAATAATGCCGGAATGGGAACCGGAAGAGGCTTAAGCTCAGGCAGCGGAGGTTTCGGGAAAGGCAGAGGTTCCAGACGCTGCGGAAATTACGGAAGCCGCGGGTTCCGCTCTGCCGGAGGGGCCGGAACCGGAAGTGACCGGTATGCCCCGGAAGAGGAAACCGGCTTTCTGGAAAACAGGATCAATATTTTAAAGCAGGAAATTGCGAGCCTTACCAAACGCCTTAATGGACTCAGACCAGAGAAAACTTCTAAAATTATATGAAAAAGAAAGGGATAAATAAAATAGATCAAAATAATCAATAACAAAAGACCTGAAAGGTTCATATTGACCGATCTCTGGTTTTATTATTACCAAATGGATTTACAGGACCAAATAACTCCTCTCTTGAGTACCCGGTTCTTTCTATAAGTTTCAAAATTATTTCTTCTTTATCAGCTTCTTTATCAGCTTCTTTATCCGCAACCCATACTTCATCCACAACACCCCATTCAGGCAACTCATTTACTTTTTCAATAGACTTCACTGTTTCGTTCGGTGTATCTATAGTTAC
>JAQVBP010000251.1 GCA_028690255.1 Methanosarcinaceae archaeon | reverse complement strand
GGCACAAAAACACGCTATTCTTTTGGTGATGAAAACTCCAAACTTGAAGAATACGCCTGGTATAAACAAAATGCAGGTGAGGAAACACATCCTGTTGGCCAGAAAAAACCCAATCTCTGGGGTCTCTATGACATGCACGGGAATGTCTGGGAATGGGTGCAGGACCCACGCCATAAAAACTATGAAGGCGCTCCATCAGATGGCAGCGTGTGGAAAAACGGCGGTATTAAGAACAAAATGGTAAGAGGGGGTAGCTGGTTCGATGCTGCTAATCTTTGCCGTTCATCATCACGCACAAGTAAATCTCCTAAATCTCCTCAAAAAAGAGAAAGTGATAAACCTGAAGAAGGCTATAACCTCGGTTTTCGTCTCCTGAGGGAAGTTTAATCTTCCCTTCTTTATTTCAAGAACTCCCTCTACTTAAAACATAATTTTTTTATAATATCACACAGAAATACTCTCCATCATTATCCGAAGAGTAAAACACTACCCGAAAGCGAGAGGTAAATAAGATTGGACTCTCAAATTGAGATTAAGCGTGAAACCGAGTTCTACCAGGGTTTTATACGCTTAAAGATGTCTGTTTCGAACAAAGCTTCTTCCGTAATAACAGACGTCACTCTCGACTTTCTTTTTGAAAATGACCTCCTCCGCATAGACCATTACGAACCGTCCTATGAAAGAAGGAACGGCAAAATCCTGCTGGGAAATATTAATGGGGGCACTTCCAAATCCATTGCCGTCTATTTTGATCCTCTTATGTGTTCCAGGGGTACGGAAATCGAATGCCAGCTAAATTATAAGGATGCAGGGGGCAATCGCAGCACTTTTTTTATGGAGCCCAAACTTATCAGCGTGGTTTGTCCGATCATCAAAACCGAGCTTGACATCAATGTGGGAAGGCTCAAAGAGTTCATCGAAAAGCTCCCGAGCAAAGACAGTAAGGTCTACGAAATCCAGCACGGCTTTGACATCAGCAAACTCGTCTCAATCGCCCGCGAAATCGTGGAAAAACACGACTTCCGCCACGTCCGCACCCTGATGACAAAAGACGGCAGGGCCTGGGAAATCTGGTACTACGGGAAAACAAAGGTCACGAAAGCCGACATCGTAATCGAGGTCTCCATTTCCTCCGAAAAACAGCATATCGAACTCTTCGCAGCCACGGAAAGCGCCGAAGCCCTTACCGGCCTCCTTGCGGAAGTCGGACGAGACCTTAAGCAGGGCATAGAATCCCGGGCGAGCGGCAAGGGCAACATCATCAATGTAACAATTAAAGATTCTGTTGTTCAGAGAAGCAACCTTCTTGATCTCTGCAGCATGGACGGGATCTGCCCTGTTAACATCCTGGTGGAAGATAGTGTAATCCAGCAATCTACCCTCATTTCAGAAAAGGACACAACCGGTGAAGAACTCGAAAGAAAAAAACCTCTTTCCCACGAAAACGTTCCCCCACAAAAACCCCTTTTTCCACCTACAGCAAAAAAACAGGAAAGCTCTTCCGGAAAAAGAATCCTCTTCTTTAGTCTCATTTTTGGCCTCCTTCTTATAGGCGCCGTGGTTATGTTCCCTGGTTCGAATGGCGACTCTGGTAACACTCCTCAAGAAATCCAGCCGGTTTCTATAAATACTACTTCTCAAAACACCGACGAAGATACCCCAGAAGCAACAGCAAAAACCAATATTGCTCAAAAAACGTCCCCACAAATCCCGGATGCCTATATGAATACCGTAGGCATGGAATTTGTTAAGATCCCTACAGGGGAATTTATGATGGGCTCTCCTTCAGATGAAAGTGACAGATTTGATGATGAAGGCCCGGTTCATAAAGTAACGATTGAAGAGTCATACTACCTGAGCAAATACGAAGTTACCCAGAAACAATGGCTTGAAGTGATGGGCAGCAATCCTTCCAATTTCAAAGGCGATGATCTTCCCGTTGAAGAAGTATCCTGGAATGATATTCAGGAGTTTATCGAAAAGCTCAATGAAATGGAAGACACAGACAAATATCGTCTTCCCTCTGAAGCTGAATGGGAATATGCCTGTCGTGCTGACACCACAACAGAATATTATTTTGGCGACAGTGAATCACAACTTGGAGATTATGCATGGTATCATGAAAACTCCGATTTTAAAACTCATCCCGTTGGCCAGAAGAAGCCTAATTTCTGGGGCCTTTATGATATGTATGGAAATGTCTGGGAATGTTGCCAGGACAGATACCATGATGACTATGATGAGACTTCATCTGATGGAAGCGCATGGGAAGATGGAAATAACTCAGCTCGGGTCTCTCGGGGTGGTTGCTGGAGCGACTATGCCGGAAGTTGTAGGTCTGCACGTCGCGGCTGCGACGTCCCTGTCAGCAACAATAACGTCCTCGGTTTTCGTCTCCTGAGGGAAATTTAACCACTTACAGCTTCACCACTTTATCACCCCCACAATTCATATATAGAGTGGCATATAAACCAACGAGACCCTATGGTTCAAAGCGTGCGTAAGCCG
>JAQVBP010000250.1 GCA_028690255.1 Methanosarcinaceae archaeon | reverse complement strand
TGAAGGTGGCTCCCACTACCGGTAGAAATGAGAGGATGGCCGCAATGAAGCCCCAGAGAAAGGCCCCGTCTATCCCGAAAAGGAGAAAGGTAAAGGTGAGGATACTTCCCTGGACAAGGGCAATGGCTCCGCTAGCTATCAGGGTGGTACGGACTACTTTTTTAAATTCGGTTAGGAGAACTCCGGTATTTTCATCGTTGAAAGGGATTGCTGCCGAGATCTTTTGCATGAAATCCGAATCTTCTCCGGTAAAGAGGTAGTAGAGTAAAAAATACATGATTGTAAGGTTGACAAACTGCCTTCCCAGGCCCTGTATTGAGCCCAGGACAAATTTGCTTATGAAATTGACAATATCGGAAACAAGTTCAAACAGTTTTTCTTCTAGCCGGGTCTCAAGGGCCATCTGTTCTCCCCCGATGCGGGCAAAAAAGCGGGTACTTAACTGATCAAACCCACTCATTAACCAGGTAAGGGATTCCCTGTTTTTGAGAAGTTCCTGGGCCTCCCCGAAAACGGTGGACAGAAGAAAATAAAGGGGGATAAGAACGATGACAATGGAGAGCAGGATAACGACAAAGGCTGCAAGCCTTTTTCCCAGTCGTTTCTTTTTCCCCCCTTTCAGGAATTTATAGGCCGGCCTGAAAATCACGAAAAGGATGAAGGCCCCGAAGAAGGCGTTGATGTAGGGGAGTAAGGAAAAGGAGAGCACCGCTGCCAGGATGATGATCAGGAGAAGAGCGAGCATCATTTTGACCGGGCGTTCCATTGTCCATTATTTGGAATTAATGCTATAAAAGCAGTGTTTTGGAGGGGGTTTCCTTCCTCAACAAAGACGAAACCCAACCCACTTCACTTTTTTATTAAGAGGGTTTTTTGAGACGTACCATATTCTTTATACGGCTCTTCGCCGTTCTCTGTGGTAAGATGGAGTTCAATTCAAGACCGTCTTGGTTTTTGAATGGATAAACACTCAAAAGCGAGGGGCCTAAAAAGATTGAACGCTTTCAGAAACCTGTATTGATATGTATTATATGAATTATATGAATTAATAAAACGCTAAGGGCCTGCAGCGAAATAACCTATGCAACTATCATTCAATTATAACTTCGATTTGCGATCCTGATCTTGAAAATCAAGATCACAAATCGAAAATGTGCAGAGGTTGTTCTGTGATGAGTCCTGAATTCTTAAATTGGGAGTGGTTATCATCAGAACAGAAACAGAAATTAAGAAAGGGCCCAGTTTCGTTGAAGAAGCGGGTCCCGTGGAACACACGGCTTCCAAACTGGCAAAAAGTTTGAAAAAGACCACCATTGTTGGTTCTAAATTTCCGGAACTTACGGCCAGGTCCCTGGCAGGCAACATAGTAACTCTTCCTGATGCGTGTGAGGGAAAAATCTGCCTTATAGGCATCGCTTTCGAACGCAGGGCTCAGGACATGCTTGATTCCTGGTTTGAGCCTTTTGAGCGAGAGTTTGGAGATTCGCCTGTATTTTCAGTGTATGAAGTTCCGATGGTTGGTCCTCACTGGAATTTTTTTTCCCTGATTATAGATTCGGGAATGAGGGGGGGAATTCCTGCTGAAAAACATAATTATGTATTGACCCTTTACGAGGACTATTCCAAATACCAGGAACTGCTTGATATGGAAGACAGGGACCTGGCCTATATTTTCCTGCTGGACAAAAAAGGCATTATAAGCTGGAAAGGAAAAGGGTCTGCAGAATCCGGAAACCTTCGGGAATTGATTGAGGCGGCCAGTTTGCTTCTCTGAGGGGCCCGATGTTTTCAGTAAAAAGCATATGAATATCTATATTATAGGGAGTTTCCATATAGAAGAGGGGGTAAATGACTTGCTATCAAAAATTCCAATAAATCTTGAGAACGTATCGAAAGAAGACATCGATAAACAGATCCTGAGGGCCGGAATTATCGCTGAGCTGGATGCGGTTAACCTTTATGAACAGATGGCAAACCTGACGGGAGATGCTGATATCAAGGCCATACTGCTGGATATTGCAAAGGAAGAAAAGACCCATATCGGAGAGTTTCAGGCGCTTCTCTTAAGGCTTGACCCTCAACAGGGACTGGAACTTGAGGCCGGGGCCGAAGAGGTGGAAGAAGAGTTATCCAGGTGAGGCGGACCGAAAATCCTGAGTATTCGGATTTTTCTGAAAAACCGGTTTCAGTCTCCTTTTTTATTCTCCTTTTTTATTCTCCTTTTTTATTCTCCTTTTTTATTCTCCTTTTTTATTCTCCTTTTTTATTCTCCTTTTTTATTCTCCTTTTTTATTCTCCTTTTTTATTCTCCTTTTTTATCTCAGACAGCAGAAGACCCCTTCCTCACCAGCAGAAGGCTGGTAGGTGGGGATAGTTCACTGAAGGTTGACCCTAAGCACAAAGATTATGTGGAGTAATGTGAACTACCACTCAGCTAAAGACTGAGTGGCTTCTTGGTTCATTCCTCCCTCTATTGAGGGCAAGTCCCCAAGCTCTTCCCCGCGTTCCGCAGGTGTCACAATCCAATCAGATTTTGATCGATG
>JAQVBP010000096.1:8902-11479 GCA_028690255.1 Methanosarcinaceae archaeon | reverse complement strand
TTTTCCCCTCAACTGCACTTTTCCCTCTTTTCACATTACTCTTCTCATACTCTCTTTTTACAGTGGGTTTTGACAGGGCCAGATGAATCCGAAAAAAGGGGTCCACTTCAGAAAGACCACAAAGATCGAAATCCGCTCAAAATCAAA
Organism: Methanosarcinaceae archaeon; assembly: GCA_028690255.1. Taxonomy (GTDB): domain Archaea; phylum Halobacteriota; class Methanosarcinia; order Methanosarcinales; family Methanosarcinaceae; genus JAQVBP01. The sequence continues at coordinate 11,332 of JAQVBP010000096.1, read as the reverse complement.
AAGCATCCTGCAAGAGCAGACCTTCAAAGTCCGGCACTTTTGGTAAAAATGTTCATAAAAAAAGTACAATGAAAGAAAATACTTTCCTGATGAGGAAAAACAGGAAAAGTACAGGCTATTTACCACCCTATCCGATTTGAGGGGAAAAGAATTTTTTTCCCTCAACTGCACTTTTCCCCTTTTTGTTGTTTCTTTTAGTATGGGTTTTGATTTAACCGAATTCTTCGTTTATCCGAGCAGGCCCTTTAACTTGTCAACCGCGGCCATTGCGTTTTCTGCATAGTAGTCCGCACCGATTTTCTCGGCCCAGGCATCGCTTGTGGGGGCCCCTCCGACCATGGTGATAAGCCCTTCTCTCAGGCCTTCTTCCTTCAGCATCTCTTCAAGCTGGAGCTGGTGGATCATGGTTGTGGTCATGAGGGAAGAGGTTGCGATAACCGCAGCGTTGTTTTCCTTTGCGGTATCGATAAAGGCCTCGAGGGGGACGTCCTTTCCAAGGTCGATTACCCTGAACCCTCCGACCTCAAGCATGGTTGCAACGATTTCCTTCCCTATGGTGTGCAGGTCCCCAAGGATACTGCCAATAACGACCACAGGTGCGGTATCCTCTTCCACGCTGGCGTCCTTTGCAAGTTCTGGCTTGAGAATGTCCATCCCGGCGTTCATGATTTCCGCGGCCAGTATGATGTGGGGGATAAAGAGGGTACCTTCCTCGAATTTTCTGCCGACTTCCCCCATTGCGGCGGAAAAACCGTCCTGGATGACTTCAACGAGGTCGATTCCGGCGTCAATAGCTTCCTGAGCCGCTACCTTTGCTTCATCCTTCTTGAGATTAAGGATAGAGTTTTTTGCTCTTTCAATAATTTCTTCTTTGCTTGCCATGTCTAAATCTCCTGTTACTTTTTTAGTTGAATTTTTAGTTGCACTTATTTATTTTTTTAATTAATTTTTTAGAGCTTAGAGCTGAGCCCTGAAGATTTCGTCTGCCCTCTTCCTGATAACGTCCAGGTCTTTCAGGATGTCAGCGTCAATGGGCATTACCTCGTAGTTCTTCATTACATCTTCAACGATTTCGTGAGCTGCATCCGCAAGATCCTTTGAACCGGCTGCCTGCCAGTCCCCGTACATCTGTCTGTTGAGGATAATCGGGCTGGACTGGATATCGAGGTTTTCGATGGTGCTCATGCGGGAGAGGAAACTGCCACCTGAACCGACTTCCCGGATTTCCTCATAGGCGAGTGTAATATCGTCTACAGGGATGCCTTTCCTGACTTCTCTAGTCATGTTGACGATATCGTTGTCGATTACGAGCTGTTCCATGGAGAAAGACATACCGAGTTCGGTCATACCTGCACCGTAGAGGATGCTTGAACCTGCAAGAGCTGGAAGGAGGGTCGTAAGGGTCTTTTCGTGTCCGGCCTGGGCATCGGGCACTTTAGAGTCTCCCTAAGTGCCGGCAACATAGGAGGGGATCTTGTAGAACTGTGCAAGCTGGCCCGCGGCGGCATTGATAAGGGCGAGTTCCGGAGACCCGACGGGAGCTGTTCCTTTTTTCAGGTCAAAGTTGGTGGTCGAACAGCCGTAAAGGACAGAGGATCCCGGAGTTGAAAGCTGGGCGAGGATTACGCCTGCCATGACCTCGGCGTTGTGGGTTACAAGGGTCCCTGCAAGGTGAATGGGAGAGGTTCCTCCACTCATTGCCATACTGATGAGGACCACGGGAATGTTGATCTTTGCAGCTTCGATGAGCACGTTGCAGATGCTGTCTCCAAGTTCCAGGGGGCTTGTCGGGCAGCCGGCAAGAGAGAAAAGCGGTTTTTTCAGGGCTTCTTCTTCGTCTCCTCCATAGAGAACAGTCATTATTTCGGAATAAATTCCCATGTCAGCTGCCTGGGCAGACCCGACGACGTGCTTGGATGTGTTTTCAAGAGCGGAAAGGTTTCTGTGGATAACATCGTCCCCGACTCCGCAAATATCGGTAGGAGTGACGGAGTTGTGGTGCAGGTCAATGTGTTCGGCCCAGTCACAGATCTTTGCATTATTGCAGACGTCCTGCTCGGTGGAGTCTCTGGTGGCGAATTTCCCATGTCCCAGATAGTCACAGGCCTTAACTCCGGTCCCGAAGTTGGTCCAGTGGGGTTCCCCGTCCCAGGTCATTTTCAGGGATTTCTTGTCGTCACGGGCATATAATGTGAAGGAAGAAGCAGCCTTTGAAATTGCATCAAGGGCGACATGTTCCGGGATCTTTACGATCTGGGTCCTATCATCAACATCACAGCCGTTTTCCCTGAAAATCTGCCTTGCTTTTTCGTTTACCACGAGGATACCGGGATCCATAAAGACCTTCAGGGTGGTCAGGTGAATCTTTTCGATTTCCTCTTTTGAAAGAACTTCAATTGTAGTGTTTATCATGGGCATTCACTCCATTTT
>JAQVBP010000096.1:0-8802 GCA_028690255.1 Methanosarcinaceae archaeon | reverse complement strand
ATGAGCATAAACTGAATGGTTGAGGTGAAATAAATGAGCGAAGAAGCATTACTTCAAAACGTGTATGATTCTCTTACAGGACTGAACGAAGCCAAAACGATTGAAGCCACAAAGGAATGCATTGACAGCGGCGTTGAGCCGGAAAAGGTCATGAAAAGGCTTGCAGACGCCATGATCAAAATCGGAGACGAATTCAACGCAAGGAAACTCTTCCTGCCCCACGTTGTCATTGCAGCAGGTATCATGGACAAGGCAAATAAGCTCGTGCTTGAGGTCCTGGATGTGGCAGAAGGGGCCGGAGCAGGCAAAATCGTTATCGGAACAATCGAGGGTGACATCCATGAACTCGGAAAGAGCATCGTTGCGGCAATGCTCAAGACCGCGGGCTTTGAGGTCATCGATCTCGGAAAAGACGTGCAGGTCAAGAAGTACCTTGAAGCCGCAGTCGCGGAAGATGCGGATATTATCGCATGTTCCTCCCTCATGTCCTCGACCATGCCTTACCTCAAGGACGTCGTGGACCTCAGGAACGACATGGGACACCAGGACAGGTTCAAGGTAATGGTGGGTGGAGGGCCCGTAAACCAGACATACGCAAACCAGGTCGGAGCAGACGCCTATGCAGAAGACGCAATGGAAGCCGTAAAGGTTGCCCAGAAGCTTGTCTCAGCCTGATTGCAGGAGAACCTGTCAAAAATCTGAACAATATATGTCTGAACAATAATAAATTGAATCTGAAATAAAAAATCAAAAATAGAATCCAGTATTTAAAAATTAACAAGTGGGTGTTTCAATGATCGACGCATGGGATGTATACCTCCGCTCAACTGAAGGAAAGCCTGTTTCTGAATCCGAATTTGACCTGCAAATTCTGCCCATGAGGCTAATGGAACTTGCAAAGGAATACGATATCACCTATGATCCGGAAGTGGTTATCCCCTCGGACAGGGGCCTTTTCAAGAGTGTTTTCGAAGCAGCCATTACCCTCCTCGTTGACGTGGGCTTCCTCAACACCTCTACTGGAAGGATCATTGCCTTCGATGAGTATGAACTTAGAAAAGATCTCAGGCTGCTCCCCGGAGAATACAGGGTGGGAGAAGGAAACGACGCTTACTGTGTCAAGAGAAGGGACCTTGAAGATAAGAGCCTGCCCACGATCGTCTCAGGCCCGACGGGTGCCCCGCTTACGGAAGAGTATTTCATCCCTATAATGCAGTCCTACGCAATGGAACCTTCTGTTAAGGAAATGCACACGGCAACCCTCCTGACCATAAATGATCACGAGATCAAGTCGAGGACCACCGCGGAAATGATGGCCGCCAGGAGAGAAATTACCCTGACAAGAGAAGCCACGAGGAGAGCGGGGAGGCCTGGGCTTGGGATTACCGGGACAATGAGCGGGACCACCAGTGAAGCTCAGTGTTTCGGATACGGGCCCGATGCTTTAAGGAGCGGTTGCGACAGGCTTCTCGTATCCATGCTCAATGAACTCAAGGTCGACTGGGACGTCCTGAAAAAGGCCCTTTTCGCCCAGCAGAACAACCTCGGGATTGCAAACTGTATGGGACCTGTGCTCGGAGGGTACATGGGAGGCCCGGAAACCACCCTGATCGGTCACACCGCCGAATGTATCGCTTCTTTCTCCCTGCTTGGAGGCCCAAGCATTAACCACACCCTCCCTAACGACGCAGCAACCGGACACAAGATCTTCAGTGAAAACATCTTTGCAATGGCAGGGACGATCGCCACCCTTGCAGAACACACCAAAGCAGTCTCAACCCCCTACTGTTCTCCTGCCTCCGGCATGGCCACCGAGAACTTCATATATGAAATCGCTGCCCAGGCCGGCATGTTTGCAGCCTGCGGGTCCGGCTCAGTTCTGGGAGCAAACGGGTCCAACGGGGCTGAAATCGATGCATATAGCGGGATGAACGCAAGGATTCTGGACGAGTCCCTTAAAGCTTTCCTGGGAAAAAGCCTCGAGGAGACAAATGAGATCGTTATCGAACTCATCAAACACTACGGCGGAGACGACGTCATGAACTACACGCAGCAGCCGCCAAAGAGGTTCCACGAAGTCTATAACCTGAAGACCCTGAAGCCTTCAAACGAATTTGTTGACCTCTGGGAAAACGCAAAGGCAAACATGGAAGCTACGACCTCCCTCGACTTTTTTGAGTAAGAAGAGCAATAAAAATCGGATTACAGAAAAGGGTCATGGGGAAGGTTCAGCAGGGCTTTGCAAAAAAAGCATATTGCAAAGCCCTTCATTTCCCGGCTTCTTTTTCAGTATAAAATAGCTTTTTTCAGCACATCTTTTTCATTAATATCTGTAATATCTTTTTCAGTAATGTCTTTTGGAGACGAACATTGTAAATTAATTGCATAATGTTCTTCTCTTTCTTTACGGGTAATCAGGATCAGTACCTATCTCATCACATACTTCTACAAGCGGCCTTTTAGCAAGCCGGAACGATAATTTTACACTCACGAGTAAAGCGGCCCCTATTATGAAACAGCAGCCGAGGATCGTACTCAAAAAGACGGGCTCTTTCAGAATAATATAAGCAAAAAAGATTCCGGCAACAGGTTCCGAAAGGGCGAGGATGCTGCCTTTCTGGGCGCCGACTTTTGGGATTCCTTTAAGGTAAAGGACGGATGCAAGGGTCACAACCAGTGCTAAAAAGAAAAGCAGGTGCATGTTTTGTGCAAGTAATGGAAGTGGGGTGGATAATGCAGCAGGAAACGTTAACAACATACCTACTGCTGTAATCCAGAATGTTTGAGAGGTTCCATTATAAGCGTCTTTGAGATATCGGGATGTCAGAAATATTCCGCTAAAGGCAAACCCTGATAGTAAACCGAATGCAAGGCCCAAAAAATGACTGTTACTTGTTCCCAGGTTATTCAGGATATTTCCTGGCTGGGCAATCAGTACTACTCCCGCGATGGCCAGAACAAGGCCCGGAAGGCTCTTATCATTTCTATTTTCCTTCAGAAGGAGGGGAGCAAGGAGACTTACATATACGGGAGCAGTATAAAGAAGCAAGAGCGCAACGGAAATTCCACAGTACTTTATGGCCGAGAAAAAACAAAAACCTGTTACGGAATTTAAAAAACCAAGCAATAAAAGATACCTTTTTTTCTTTCCCAGGCGGACCTTTCCCAGGTCTCTTGCCAGAATTAAATAGAGCAAAAGGATGCAAAACCCAAAAAGCATCCTCCAGGAAAGGATGGAAACCGCGGACATATCCTGTATCAAGTTCAGAAAAATTCCCATCGTCCCGCTAAGTACACAGCCAACTACTACTTCCAGATGGGGTATGACTGTACTTTTTTCCATAGGGCTGGATGTAAATTTCTTATATATATACCTTACTGCCTTATTATAAAACATTATATACTATAAAATAAGGCAAATGTTTTTAAAATAGAAAAAAACGGAAAAGTGAGGGATATGTACCACCCTATCCAACCCGAGGAAAAAAGAATTCTTTTCCCCTCAACTGCACTTTTCCTCTGGATAAATGCCGGTTAAAAGATACCCACTACAGGATTAACAGGCTTTATTAGAGCAAGCCCTTTAACTTGTCAACCGCGGCCATTGCGTTTTCGGCATAGTAGTCCGCACCGATTTTCTCGGCCCAGGCATCGCTTGTGGGAGCTCCTCCTACCATGGTGATAAGCCCTTCTCTCAGGCCTTCTTCCTTCAGCATCTCTTCAAGCTGGAGCTGGTGGATCATGGTTGTGGTCATGAGGGAAGAGGTTGCGATAACCGCAGCGTTGTTTTCCTTTGCGGTATCGATAAAGGCCTCGAGGGGGACGTCCTTTCCAAGGTCGATTACCCTGAACCCTCCGACCTCAAGCATGGTTGCAACGATTTCCTTCCCTATGGTGTGCAGGTCCCCGAGGATACTGCCGATAACGACCACAGGTGCGATATCCTCTTCAACGTTTGCGTCCTTTGCAAGTTCTGGCTTGAGAATGTCCATCCCGGCGTTCATGATTTCCGCGGCCAGTATGATGTGGGGGATAAAGAGGGTACCTTCTTCGAATTTCCTGCCAACTTCTCCCATTGCGGCGGAAAAACCGTCCTGGATGACTTCAATGAGGTCGATTTTGGCATCAATAGCTTCCTGAGCCGCGACCTTTGCTTCATCCTTCTTGAGGTTAAGGATAGAGTTTTTTGCTCTTTCAATTATTTCTTCTTTAGTTGCCATGTCTAAATCTCCTTTAAATAGATTATGTTCAGAGCTTAGCTCTGAAGGCTTCGTCTGCTTTCTTCCTGATAACGTCCAGGTCCTTCAGAATATCAGCATCAATGGGCATTACTTCGTAGTTCTTCATCACATCTTCAACAACATCATGAGCTGCATCCGCAAGGTCCTTAGAACCGGCAGCCTGCCAGTCTCCGTACATCTGTCTGTTGAGGATAAGCGGGCTGGACTGGATGTCGAGGTTTTCGATGGTGCTCATGCGGGAGAGGAAACTGCCGCCTGAACCGACTTCCCGGATTTCATCATAGGCGAGTGTGATATCATTTACAGGGATACCTTTCCTGACTTCCCTTGTCATGGCAATGATATCGTTGTCGATTACAAGCTGTTCCATGGAGAAAGACATACCGAGTTCGGTCATACCTGCTCCGTAGAGGATGCTTGAACCTGCGAGGGCTGGAAGGAGAGTCGTAAGGGTCTTTTCGTGTCCGGCCTGAGCATCGGGCACTTTAGAGTCTCCCTAAGTACCGGCAACATAGGAGGGGATCTTGTAGAACTGTGCAAGCTGGCCCGCGGCGGCATTGATAAGGGCAAGTTCCGGAGATCCGACGGGAGCTGTTCCCTTTTTCAGGTCAAAGTTGGTGGTCGAACAGGCGTAGAGCACTGCAGATCCGGGTTTTACGAGCTGGGACAGGATAACTCCCGCCATAACCTCGGCGTTGTGGGTTACAAGGGTCCCTGCAAGGTGTATGGGGGAGGTCCCGCCGCTCATTGCCATACTGATGAGGACCACGGGAAGGTTGATCTTTGCAGCTTCGATGAGTATGGTACAAATACCGTCCCCGAGTTCAAGAGGGCTTGTCGGACAGCCGCAAACAGAGAAAAGCGGTTTTTTCAGGGCTTCTTCTTCGTCTCCCCCGTAGAGGGCAGTCATAATTTCAGAGTAAAGTCCCATGTTCTCCGACTGGGCAGACCCAATGACGTGCTTGGATGTGTTTTCAAGAGCAGACAGATTTCTGTGGATGATGTCGTCGCCGACTCCACAAATATCGTTAGGGGTGACGGCGTTGTGGTGCAGGTCAATGTGCTCGGCCCAGTCACAAATCTTTGCAAAGTTGCAGGCGTCCTGCTCGGTGGATTCTCTTGTAGTATATTTCCCATGTCCCAGGTAGTCACAGGTCTTTACCCCGGTCCCGAAATTGGTCCAGTGGGGTTCCCCGTCCCAGCTCATTTTCAGGGACTTCTTGTCGTCACGGGCATACAGAGTGAAGGAAGAAGCAGCCTTTGAAATTGCATCAAGGGCGACATGTTCCGGGATCTTTACGATCTGAGTCCTGTCGTCAACCTCGCAGCCGTTTTCCCTGAATATCTGTCTTGCCTCTTCGCTTACCACGAGGATACCGGGATCCATAAAGACCCTCAGAGTGGTCAGGTGAATCTTTTCTATTTCCTCTTTTGAAAGAACTTCTATTTTAGTATTTATCATGGGCAGTAGCTCCATTTTTATGAATATCAATCCAGTTTATGTGGTTTTATTATCAAACAAACGATTATCTATAGTAATATTATATATATTTTTCTAATTTAATCGGTAGTTTTATATATTACTTATTTTGTCTCAAATCCTCTTTAAAACAAATTTACATGAGTATGTGCAGTATGTACAATAACAGAGTCATACAGAGTCATGCTAAAAAATAGATTCAGAAAACCCGGGTGGATCCAATCCCGAAGTTTTCCCAGGTGATCTTGTTATTGGAGTGGTTATTTCCAGCCCCTGCCTTCTTGATGACCCCAATTGCAAAAGTTTCTTTCGAAACAGGGACGCCTTCCAAGGCCTTTTTGATCATGCTGATATTATCTTGGCAATAACAATCTGCTCGCCGGAGAAAGCCATTCCAAGCTCTAACATAGCGGACCCGTAGATGGATGAACCTGTTAGGTTGAGACGCAGGCCTAGGATAACCATTTCATGTCCGGACTGTACACCCACAGTCTTAGTCGGTCTAAGAACCGGCAAGAAAGGATGGCAGGTCATAGAGCCATGTCAGTTTTACCACAGCCGCAGATGAAGCGACTCTGCAGGCAGGATTTATTCTTTGGAGTTGAAATTTTTCAACATTACTACAATATAATAATATCCCATATAATACAGAATTATTTAAATAAATAAATCCGCAACTCGAAAAGATCTATGAAAATAAAATAATTGCGTAGTTAGATATCTTGAGTAAAAATGTTTTAAGTTATAATGAAAAGGTCCTTTTACCACTTATTTTCTCAAAAAAAAAGAAGAATTATTATTTCTATTTTATGCCCGTTTTATTTTTTTCCACCCATTCAATTTCAATACTATATATACATTTCGCCATTAATAGAAAGCTATTTATATTACATAAGTACTAATCCACTTTTGGATAGGAATTATAATTAATTTCATGATAATTATAGGTGGATAGCATGGAACAAAGTACAGCTAACGGATCGGCCGCTGCATCTAACTCGAAACTTGCGCAGCTGATTGAAAAAGAGAAAAAAAGCAAAATCAAATGGGGGTACCTCTGGGCCATTATCGGTGCAATCATGTGGGGTACCATGTATCTCCCCGGTGTCGCAGTATGGAAAATCCCCGATTTCACCGACCCCGTATTTCCCAAAGGAACTGCTGGTATACTTGCCACTGTAGTGGTAATTGCTATAGGTTCCGGGGTTGTGAAGTCCATTATAACCTTAGGCTTCTGGGATCTGGGCGAATCGAAGCTTTCTGATGTCCCCAAGGCCATCAAGCACTGGAAGATTTCCAGAGTTATGCTCTTTACAACCTTATTGGCAAGCCCCCTCGGCGTAGGCGGATACCAGCTTGCTACCGGGCTTGTTGGTGGTTCTTTTGCAGCTGCATCAAGTCTTCTTGCAGGAGCTTTTGCAGGTATCGGGGCAACCCTGCTCTTTAAGGAGAAAATGAGCAAAAAAGCAGCGATCGGTATCACAGCCATCATTATTGGCGGAATCTTCATCTTCAACCCTGCCGGGCTGATCAATGACATCAACAGCAGTGGAGGGGGAATCGCATCCATTCTCGGATACATTGGTGGATTCTTCGCAGCCCTGACCTGGGGACTTGAAGGCGTCTTTGTATCACGGGTTTCAGATTTTTATGACTATGCCATGAGCATGACCCTACGTGCGGTCTTCGACCTTTTCCTCTGGGTATTCTTCTGCCTCCCACTCGCTCTGCTGGCTTTTGGAACTGACACCATTTTTGGGATAATGGCCCACATTTACGTGCACCCCGCATTCTGGCTCTGGGAAGTCCTCTATGTATGTGGATTCTCCGCATACGTGGGTATGTACAGGTCATTCCCGCTCATTGGGTCTGGTCGCGGTATGAGTGTTTCCTCCCTTTACGTGATTCCAGGGTTCCTCAGTCTGTACTTCTTCATGGGAGAAGCAATCGGATGGTGGATCATCCTCGGTACAGTAATCGCAATCGCCGGTACCCTTTACATGTACTCCGAAAGCGGCGAATCCCTTGCTGATGGGACCAGGGTTGTTGAAGACGACGAATTAACCACCGCACTTGCATAAGAGGTAGAGTAACATGAGAGACGAAGACCTTACTATGAAGACAAGACTTGTAAAGCTTCTCTACGACAAAGGCGAGGCCTGGGACTACGAGCTTGTCGAAGAGATAAAAAGAGTCAGCGGAAAGAACACGGAATACTGGACATGGGTCATTCGATACTGGGTAATGGAACTGGAAAACTCAAACATCTTCAAATCTATCGAAGCCGACATAGATGACGGGAGTCATTTCGCAAAGGACAAGGTACTGTACAAGGTGAAGATGACCAAACTCGGAAAGGAAAGAATAGAATCCCTGCTCTAAATAGAGGTGGTAAAAGATGTTTTTCCATATAGATGGAATCTGGGCCTTCAATGGGGCAGACTATATATTTGCAGCCATTGTGATAGCCGTTTATATCGGTGTGCTGTACCTATCCCGTACTTTTATGGACAAGGTTTGATTTTTCAATCAGACCTAATTTTTTTAAAAATTATTGGGGACCCATTAAGTTAACTCATTAAGTTATTCGTTAATTTCTCCTCCTTAGAACCTTCGCTTATTAAAGGCTCCAATCCTTGAGGAAGGGGCTTGCATATCGGTTTTTCTTCCGGATCTTGTTCGCAAGCACTCCCCTACATATTGATATAATTTATATCATCTTAAAATTGGAACTTTTTTATATCTCTATTCTTATATATTATTTATAGGTGCTAAGGAATCTGCAAACAAATTAACGATTGAAGGTTTCGAAGATCTGAAACTTTTCTGTGAAGTCGGAGGAGTTTTCAGAGGGAAATATGAAAAAACACCATGAAATTTCCCATATACGGGCACAATAAATGAAAGTACTGACTTTCATGCCAAAAAATCAAATTGCGTGCGGCCACCCCGCCCTAAAGGACGGGGTATGCTTCGGGCCGCCCGCTCGGTTCCCCGGATACTCAGAAATCATTGGTTCAATTGCTGAGATTTCCTTTATCAATGCGATCGAACCTCTGCTTTCGGTTATCTTTGGGGAGG
>JAQVBP010000095.1:10317-11551 GCA_028690255.1 Methanosarcinaceae archaeon | reverse complement strand
ATTTGCCTTTTGCCTTCCAATACTGAATATATTTATTTAGGTTGATTTGAGTTAATAAAAATTCTGAAATCTTAGCTTCAAACCCCGGGAATCGGGACCTTTTTTGGTTTTTAATTTTGATTCGGGGTTCTCAACGGTCAGTTTGCGGGCCGGCCTTTTCGTGATTACAAACAGAAAAAACCTGACTTTACAGAAACCCTGCGCCGGATGCTGAAATTTCCAATTCCTTTCAAAAAACGATTCTGCAAAAGTATGCATTAATTCCATATCATTCTTGAAACGCCCGGCCTCCTTCGGCGGCCGTTGAGGGCCCGGGTTTTAGATGTACACTTTTCCAACTTCAACCAGCTACATTTCTGAAAAGATGCCAGAAATTGATCCGGTGTGGAAAGGTATTAATTGGAGAAGTATGAGTAATAATATGTGAATTATTTGATTATGTAAACCCCTTTATAAAGCCAGGAGTTGAGAATGATGTGTAGTGTTGGAGACGCATTTGACATCGATATGGAAGGAAAATTGGCGGTTAAACATTATGTATGCAAGGACTGTGGGAATAAATTCAAAGGCATTGGCAAGAATGTGAAGTGTCCTTCCTGTCAGTCTGCAAATGTGGAAGAATCCAGCTAATCAACCGGATTTTTAAAATACTTATAACTATTTTTTGACATGAAAAAATCGACCTCTTCTACAGACATTTCACTTAATGATCGTGAAATGCTTCTCCTGCGCGGCACGGCAGGAACGGTGGCTCTTGTTAAAGTAGGTCCGCGCGGACAGTTTTTTCTGGAGACTGAAAACGAGGAAATTGTACTCGGACTGGAACCCCGGGACCTGATTGTCGCTTCTGCGCTTTCGGGGGACGAGAGAACGGAAAAGGGGCTCAAATGCGTGCTCTTCATGATTCGGGAAATCAGGTCCCCCTTAATAGTTCTTCCGAAGAACCATCCTGCATCAGCAAGGCTTCCAATCGTGGTGTCGGCCGGGGAAAAGACTGTTCTAAGCTGCAATATCAGGCCCGGTACACACCCTAATCAGGACGTACTGTGCGGTTCGAATGAATTTGACGGCCTGGAGCTAACAGGGACACCGGAGGGCGTACAAATTAAAAATATGCCACCGTGTGAGATATTAAAGGTTAACTTTGAGCTTTGAGATCTGACCGGCAGGTACGGGCAGGGGTAGTTTACACCATTTTCAGGAACAGTTCCGAAAGAACAGTTCCGAAAGAACA
>JAQVBP010000095.1:6533-10217 GCA_028690255.1 Methanosarcinaceae archaeon | reverse complement strand
GAACAGTTCCGAAAGAACAGTTCCGAAAGAACAATTCCTGAATATACTTTTGTTGTACCTGCCTGCACAATCTACTTACAGAAGTTTCAGGTCTTTTGTAACCTTATCAATGAGTTCTTCTTTTGCCGGCCCTATCCCGAGCACGGTTACGGTCCCGGGGGGGATCTGGGTCAGGCCCGCGTCCTGGATCAGGGCGGTAGGAAGGCCTTCCCGTCTTGCCTTTTCCTTGAGTTCGTAAAGGTCCCGGAGGGTCGCAACTTTCAGAACTATTTTTTTCTGCCCGCCTTCCTTCCACTTTTCATAATCGTCCTTGCTTGCCCATTCCGAAGCCGAAACAGCCGCGTGGGCTACCTGTACTGCAAATTTGCCTTTGGAAAGTTTCAGATCTTCCCTTGTGACTATACATTGTTTATATTCGCTCATCCTTTGCCTCGGGCCTATTCAAAGTAGGCCTATCTCTTAAATATTTCCTGCAACTTAGTCGAGATCGTATTAATCCGCCTATACATCCATATATATTTATTGAGGGGGAAAATATAAGTCAACCTTCAGATTATCACAGTTTTTCTTTCACATATCCTATAATCTCTTCAGCCGGGTTTATTTTCCAGGTATCGTAAATCCCTTTTCCGGACGGGGTCCCGTTGACCTCCAGAATTTTCGGCAGGGTTTTTTCCTCTCTCCCCACTCTTCCAACTTCCTCCTCTCCCCCCACTCTTCCCACTTCCCCCTCTCTTCCAACTTCCCCCTCTCTTCCTTCTATAAGGTCAACTCCTGCAAAGTCGGCCCCGAGGGCAAGAGCTGCCCTTTCCGCAATTGTTTTTTCGTCTTCGCTCAGCACGCACCTGTCCGCTGTCCCCCCCTGGCTCAGGTTGTTAATCCAGGCCCCCGGAGGAGCCCGGCGGTAAATAGCTCCGATTGCACGCCCGTTTACCACAAAGGCCCTTATGTCCCTGCCGGGGTTTTCAATAAATTCCTGAATGTAAAGCATCCCCCCTGCCCCCAGCAGGCTCTCAAGAGTTTCTTCAAGGGATACTGAAACGGTCCCGGCATTCCGTTCCGAAAAGAGGACTTCCCCCTCTTTCACTCTAACAATCCCTTTTCCCTTGTACCCGAAAACAGGTTTTATTATGGCGTCTTTGAATTCCGAAATCGCCCTCAGCCCCGCACCAACACTCTGGACTGCCCTTGTCTTCGGGGCCGGAAGCCCGGCTTTTGCGAGCAGGTAAGAGGCGTGGTACTTGTTGGCCGCGTTCTGGATTGCAGCCGGGGAATTGACGACAGGGATGCCTTCGGTTTCAAGTTCCCGCAGGATATCGAACCTGAAAGAAACCCCTTCCAGGGTCCCGGCCCCGACGTCCCTTACAAGAACCGCATCAAGTTCCGAAAGACAGGTCCCTCCGACTGCGGGAAGAGGATCGGGGGCAATACTGACCTCTGCGGCCCTGAGATCGATAAAAAGGGGGGAGAGATTTTCTTCCTTTGCAACTTTAAAAAGGGCTTTTGCCGTCCAGTCTTCGGGGTCGGTAACTACGATTCCTATATTTTTCATAAAAATATGATCGGGAATCTGCCTGATTAAGTTAACCCCGTGTTGCACTTCCCGCGTTCATCCCTAACTCCGCATCGGGATCACAGTAAATAGAAGATTGACAGGAAAATAGAGGACGGGAATACAAAAGCGCCTGATCTCCGGCCGGGCGATTTGCTAAAAATAGTCCCTTTGTTAGTTTTTTGATAGTATATTGTTAGTCAAAATGTACAGGTTATATCTTTTGATTGTGTTATACAACTTGCATAGCGAAAAAGGAGTGGGGAGGTAAATTATCCGGGATATGACGATGCGTGGTTTTCCTCCTGAAAATCGGAGGGCCGGGAAAATAAAGGGTTTTTGAGGCCCGACCTTCCTTTTCCTTCCTAAAGCTTCTTTTTATTCCTCCCAGAGTTCAAGTCCCTGTTTTTTGCGGTAGTCGTTGATTGCCCTGTGGATACTTTCCCTGGCCACAACCGAGCATTCAAGTTTCCCAGGAGGCAGCCCTCCGAGGGCCTCGGAAACGTGCTCGTTTTTCAGACCCCAGGCTTCTTCGAGGGTCCTGCCTTTTATCAATTCCGTGGCCATGCTGCTTGAAGCAATCGCCGCCGCGCAGCCAAAGGTCTTGAACCTGGCATCCTCGATGTGGTTTTCCCTGATCTTCAGGAAGAGTTTCATAAAGTCCCCGTGCGGGTTTCCGGCCTCTCCCACCCCGTCGGCGTCTTCGATTTCTCCCACGTTGCGCGGATTTGTGAAGTGGTCCATCACTTTTTCATTGTACACCGTATTGTCCCCCATATCCCGAAATGCCGGATCAAGTTCTCCCCATTCGGGTTCAAATTCTTCACATACATCCCCTCACGGGCGGTAGAACGGAGACATGGCCCTCAGTTTCTTAATAATTCCGGGCAGGACCTCAAGCACGTAATCTACGTCCTCTTCCCGGTTTGCGTCTCCGAGAGTCAGGCGGAGGGAACCCCGGGCAGCCTCGGGAGCGAGCCCTGTTGCCAGGAGGACGTGCGAGGGGCCGGGGGAGCCGGAGGAGCAGGCGCTTCCTGCCGAGCAGCAGACCCCGGCCTGATCGAGCAGGAGCAGCAGGGCTTCTCCTTCGATAAATTCGAAACTGAAGTTCAGGTTTCCGGGCAGTCTTTTTTCCGGGTGGCCGTTCAGGCTGGTAAGGGGAATTTCCAGGATTCCCGCAAGGAGCCGGTCCCGCATCTTTTGAATTTTTGCAGAATGTTTTTCGATGTCCCGGGTCGCAAGTTCAATTGCTTTTCCAAGGCCTACAATTCCCGCAACGTTTTCCGTGCCCGCACGCCTGCCCCTTTCCTGACCGCCGCCGTGCATGTAATTGTCAAGCTTTGTCCCTTCCCGGATATAGAGGGCCCCTATCCCTTTCGGGCCGTAAAACTTGTGCGAGGAAAGGGAGAGCATATCGACGTCCGCGTGCTTTCTTTTAAGGTCCAGCGGGATTTTTCCGATCACCTGCACGGCATCCGTATGAAAGGGAATCCCGTGTTCCCTGGCTATTTTCCCGAGCTCGGGAATCGGCTCGATCGTCCCTATTTCGTTGTTGGCGTACATGACCGAGATCAAGGAAGTACCCGGAGGCCTGAGTGCGGCTTCAACTTCCTCCGGATACACGACTCCTTCCCTGTCAACAGGCAGGTATGTGACCTCAAAACCCTGCTTTTCCAGGTACTTGCAGGGGTGCAGGACCGCGTGGTGCTCGATTGAGGACGTTATGATGTGCCGGCTCTGTTTTCGCCCGGCGTAAGCTGTTCCAAGAACTGCCCAGTTATCGGACTCCGTTCCCCCGGATGTAAAATAGATTTCCTCAGGCCCGGCCCCAAGGGCCTTTGCCACCTGTTCCCTTGCGTTTTCCAGAGCTATCCTTGCTGCCCTTGCAGGCGCGTACAGGGAAGAAGGATTTCCGAAGCGTTCTTTAAGAAATGGAAGCATTGCCTCGACCACCTCCGGATTTGTAAAGGTCGTGGCTGCGTGATCCAGGTAAACTAATCGGCTGTCTCCCATCAAAATCCCCTATGAAAATAGGGCTGTTCCCGATAAGAAAGTATTGATTTCCCGAATGGCTTTTTTCCGAATGTTTTTTCCGAATGTTTTTTCCGAATGTTTTTTCCGAATGTTTTTTC
>JAQVBP010000095.1:2553-6433 GCA_028690255.1 Methanosarcinaceae archaeon | reverse complement strand
TTTTTTCCGAATGTTTTTTCCGAATGTTTTTTCCGAATGTTTTTTCCGAATGTTTTTTCTGAAAACCGTTTCCCTGAAATATCTGTTCCCGGAAAAAATTATATATACAACCCTAACTTTTGACCCCCCGTTTACAGGAGGAAATTCTAACCGTGCTAAAACAGTTTTCAATTATATTGAGCATATATTTTCTGGGAGAAGGGCTTCAGAAGGCCTTCAGCCTGCCGGTCCCGGGAAACGTCCTGGGGATGCTGATACTCTTTTTCGGCCTCTATGCGGGTATTGTAAAACTGGACATGATCGAGAGGGCAAGCGACTTTCTGCTTGATAACCTGGCCTTCTTTTTCCTGCCCGCAGGGGTCAGTTTGATAACCTGCTTTTCCCTCCTTGAAGGACAATTGACGTCGATACTTATCATTTCACTGCTGTCCACTTTTGTAATCCTGATAGTCACGGGGCTCATCATCCAGTTTGGGCAGGCCCTGTTACCGGGAAAAAGCGAGACTCCGGCCTGCCGCAAAAAAGAAGGATTTGCGGCAGGAAAATTAACGGAAAAACGGGTGGACTGAGATGCCTGCAAATCTTACGGAAGGGCTTTTTTCAACCCCCCTTTTCGGGATTTTAATCTCCCTCCTGGCTTTCCAGGCAGGGGTTTTCCTGTATAAAAAGACCCGGAGCTCGGCCTTTAATCCCGTACTTGTGGGAATGGTCCTTGTAATCCTTTTCCTGCTGTACACAGGAATCGATTTTGAGACTTACAACAGGGGCGGGGACTACATCTCCTTTTTCCTGGGGCCTGCAACCGTGGTGCTTGCGGTCCCCCTCTATAAAAAAATCGGCCTCTTAAAGTCCAATGCCCTCCCGATCCTGGCCGGGATATGCGCAGGCACCTTTGCGGGAATCTCAAGCATCCTCCTTATGGCTCGCCTCTTCGGACTCGATGAGCTCATAAGCAGATCTCTTGTTCCGAAATCCGTTACCACGCCCATAGGCATGGAGGTTTCAAGGCAGATCGGAGGCCTCCCCGCCGTGACCGTAGCCGCAATCATCATTACCGGAATTATCGGAGCGGTCTTCGGGCCCGCTATCTGCCGCCGTTTCGGGATCAGGGACAAAGTGGCCCTCGGGGTTGCCATAGGCACTTCCTCCCATGCCCTCGGAACCACGAAAGCCGTCGAACTCGGGGAAACCGAAGGAGCGATGAGCGGGCTTGCCATCGGGCTTGCCGGGCTTATTACCGTGGTACTTGCTCCCCTTCTGGTCCGCTTCTTCGGGCAGCTGTTTTGAAAAACCTGGGCAGGGGACCTTCACCCTCGCAAATCCTTATCAAAACGCCCTGGCAATCAGGCCCTTACGTCAGTTCAACAGGCCGCATCAGCAATGGATTGGTAAGATCGAAAGCCAGATCAGCAATGGATTAGTAAGACCAAAAACCGCATCAGCGACTCTTCGACTACCCCGGGCTTCAGACCAGCTCCGCTTCTATGCGAATCGGAGCGATATAGTTCACCGCCTGCAAGGCAATGGTTTCCAGAAAGACCCTTATATTCGGGGCGATCTCCTTCGTGCTGTGGGAAGCCAGGTTCAGGCTGCCTATGATCTCCCCCTTATATTTCAGCGGGATTACCGCAACTCCCTGCAAGCCCTCCGCCCCAAGGACTTCCTCCAGCAGCTTCTCTGAGAAAAAACTGAGTTCATAGGTAGGGGTTTCTTTCATAATCCGTCCTGCTTCGGAAGATTCTGCCTTAAAGATAGAAACCCTTTCTACGAATTCGGAGGAAAAACCCCTGTAGGCCACCAGGTTTATCTGGTCCAGAAGTTCGTCAACCAGGTAAATCCCCCCGGAATCGATCCCGTCTGCCTGGAGACAGGCATTGAGGACCTCTTCCAGCATTGTCTTCAAACTCCAGGTAGAGCTCAGGGTCGTGCCCAGGGCTCGCTCGATTTCAAGGAACTGTTCGGCCTCCTTGCGTGCGCTAATGTCCACGACGATCCCCTGGAGGTAAGTGACCCGGCCTTCCCGGTCTCGCTGGATAAAGGTCCTTTCATCAACCCAGCGCAGTTTTCCTTCTTTTGTAAAGATCCGGTATTCCATAGTGAAATCGGTATATCCGGCCTCTATGCAGCGGGAAAGCTCCTTTATTACCCTCTCAAGGTCATCGGGGTGGAGAATATTTCCGTAAAGGATATCTTCTGAGAGAAAGTCCCGGGTCGTATACCCGAACTGTGTAATGTTTTCCGATACAAAGACCGCAGGCCAGTTCACTTCATTTTCCCACAAAAAGACCACTGCCGGACTGTTATTGACGATGGTTTCGAGCACTTCCACCTTTTCAAGGGCCTTTTTAAGGGCTTCTTCACTTTCCTTTCTGGCTGTAACGTCCAGGACAATGCCCTGATAATGGGTGATTTCCCCGGAATCGTCTCGCTGGATAAAGGTCCGCTCGTTAACCCAATGCAACTCCCCGGCCTTTGCCAGGACCCTGTACTCCGTATTAAAGTCCACGGCCCCTTCCCGGATCCTCCGGTCGAGCTCCTCTTCAACCATTTTAAGGTCCCCGGGATGAATAATGTCCCCGTAAAGCAGGCCATCCCTTACAAAATCGTCCGCCGTATATCCAAACCGGATCACGTTTTCGGACACGTATTCCACAGGCCACTTTTCTTCATTCTTCCATAAAAAAACAGTTACAGGGCTGTTATTGATGATGGTCTTCAGAGCTTCTTCTCTCTTCAGGGCATCTTCAAGAGCCTTTTCCTTTATTTTACAGGCGTTCAGAAGCTCTTCCCCTGAAAATCCTTTATTTTCCCGGCTGTTTTTTTCCAAACTACGGGAGTCCATATCTTTTACCCCTGGAAAAATAAACCGGCTCCTGAATGGGATGCCGATCAGCAGGCTTTAGTTTTCCGTATCTGTCCGCTTGCGTATTACCGCAGATGACCGCAGATGACCGCAGATGACCGCGTATGGGGCCTGCTCATTTCCCTGTATAAAGTTATCCTTTATAGAATATCTAATTTCTCAAATACAAATCAGAAAAACCTGATAGCTTCTGCAATTTCCGTAAAGATTTCCGGGGTCTGGCCTCGATTTCCAGTCTCTTTCGGCAATTGTTTATTTATTTCGAGAGAGGGAGACGGGGCTCTAACCGGTCGCGCAAGCGAGCGGCCTTTTCGTGATGAAACAAAGAAAAAAACTGGATTTCACAGAAACCCTGCCACAATTAATAAAATCCCTATTTCCTATCAAAAACGGTTGTGAAAAAGTATGCATCCTTTTTCCATCATTCTTGAAACGCCCGGTCTCCTGCGTCGACCGTTGAGGGCCCGGGTTTTCTGAACCACAGCAATCAACCACGTTCCGGCAAAACAAAAAATCCGGTTCACAAATCCGGACCATGCGACTCAAAAAGCTTTTTTCCAAAATAGGCCAAATATATTTTTCTTGTTTTTCGAGCTTGCCGGGCCTTCAACGCTATGGGCCGGTTTTGATATGTCCACTTTTTCACTTCGGCCAGGACCCCGATTTTGTGGGTCAAAGCCAATTTCCGGTAATCGGTCATGATTTCGAGTGATGGAAACATGATTTCGAGTGATGGAAACGGGATTCTCACCGGTCGCGCAAGCGAGCAGCCTTTTCGTGAGGACAAACAAAGAAAAAACTTGACTTCACAGAAATCCTGCTTTGAATACTGAATTTGAATACTGAAACCTGCTTTTTGGGATGCACCCATTAAAATATTTTCAAGAAATTTTTCTTGAAATTGAAAAGAAATTATAAAATTTTTTCTTGAAATAGAAAAGAAATTGTAAAATTTTTTCTTGAAATAGAAAAGAAATTGTAAAATTTTTTCTTGAAATAGAAAAGAAATTGTAAAAT
>JAQVBP010000095.1:0-2453 GCA_028690255.1 Methanosarcinaceae archaeon | reverse complement strand
TAAAATTTTTTCTTGAAATAGAAAAGAAATTGTAAAATTTTTTCTTGAAATAGAAAAGAAATTGTAAAATTTTTTCTTGAAATAGAAAAGAAATTGTAAAATGAGTGAACGGGTGATATACTACTGGGATATGAAAATTGCTGGGAATGTGTGATCTTGCAAAATTGGCCCGTTCACCATTCGCTTGCAATTATTTCTTATTTGAAGATATATATAAATATTGGGTTTTTTAAATATATTTTATCCCTTTTGTGCCATATTATTCAAAGAAATTGTCCTTAAAAGGCCCAGCTATGGCCGGGTTCAATAAAAACCCTGGGGGGCAGAAAAAGGTTTTCCGGAAAGCCTTCTGTGAGACCTTTTGCATGAGACCTGTTTTATATCATGAAGTTTTTTCCTATTCTATACATTTTCAGATCATCAGGAGATTTTTTATGAGAAGTGACATAGCCAAGAAAGGACTTGAGCGAGCCCCCAACCGTTCTCTCTTGAAAGCGACGGGAATCACGGACGCCGAGATGAAAAAGCCGTTTATTGCGGTTGTTAACTCCTGGAATGACATCATCCCCGGGCACATTCACCTGGATAAGCTTGCCGAGGCTGTGAAAGCCGGGATCAGGAATGCCGGAGGAGTGCCTTTCGAGTTCCATACAATCGGGGTCTGTGACGGGATTGCTATGGGGCACGAGGGCATGAAATATTCCCTTCCGAGCAGGGAAGTTATCGAAGACACCATCGAGCTGATGGTCAGAGCCCACCAGTTCGACGGGATCGTCCTGATACCCACCTGTGACAAGATCGTTCCGGCTCATGTCATGGCGGCCGGAAGGCTCGACATTCCGGCAATCGTTGTTACCGGCGGTCCCATGCTTCCGGGCTACGTGAACGATGAGTACACGGACCTGATCTCCGTCTCCGAAGGGGTCGGAGCCCGCCAGGCAGGCAAGATTTCCGAAGACGAACTCAGCAGACTCGAGAACCTCTCCTGTGCGGGAGCAGGCTCCTGTGCCGGCATGTTTACGGCAAATACCATGGCCTGCATGACCGAGGCCCTGGGCCTGAGCCTGCCGGGCTGTGCGACAGCCCATGCGGTGGACGCAAAGAAGACCAGGATCGCCAAAGAGTCCGGAGAACGCATCGTCAGGATGGTCGAGGAAGACCTGACCCCCCGGAAAATCGTTACCATGAAGTCTTTTGAAAATGCGATCATGGTTGACATGGCGGTCGGAGGCAGCACGAACACGACCCTGCACCTGCCGGCTCTTGCTCACGAGTTCGGGCTTGAACTGCCCCTGGAGACCTTTGACGAACTGAGCAGGACGACCCCCCATCTCATATCCCTCCGCCCCGGCGGCCCGAATTTCATGATTGACTTTGACAGGGCAGGCGGGGTCCAGGCAATCATCCAGAGGCTTGCCTCAAAACTCCACGGGAAAGAACTTACCGTTACCGGAAAGACCCTCTGGGAAAATCTGGAAAACTTTGTGCTTATCAACCCGAAACTCAACGAAAAAATCATAGGCACCCTTGAAAAGCCCATCCACGCCGAAGGGGGAATCGCGGTCCTGAAAGGCAGCCTGGCCCCGGACGGCTCCGTTATCAAGCAGTCGGCCGTGGATCCGAAAATGCTTGTCCACACAGGCCCCGCCCGCATCTTTGAAAGCGAGGAAGAGGCCATGGAAGGCATCATGAAAGGCCTGATCAAGTCCGGAGACGTGGTTGTTATCCGCTACGAGGGCCCTAAAGGAGGACCCGGTATGAGGGAAATGCTCTCCCCGACCTCAGCCCTTGCCGGCATGGGTATGATCGATTCAGTGGCCCTGATAACGGACGGGCGGTTCTCGGGCGGGACCCGCGGGCCCTGCATAGGGCATGTCTCCCCCGAAGCCCTCGAAGGCGGGCCTATAGGGCTTGTAGAGGAAGGGGACCTGATCGAAATCGATATCCCCAACAGGGTCCTGAACCTGAAGGTTTCCGAGGCCGAACTGGAAAAGAGAAAAGCCGCATTTGTACCCCCGAAAAAGGAGGTCCGCGGCTACCTTGCCCGCTACCAGCGCGGGGTCCATTCCGCAAATACCGGCGGAATCGTGGACTGAAAAGCCATTGCAGGAAAACAAAATTTCAGAGAACCGGGCGGGGTCCAAACCCGCCCATCTTCCACTCTTTTTTTGAAGCTTTCATTGCAATTTATTTCGTTATTTGGGGAGACCGGCTTATGGAAGTAATGGGGATATGCGCAATCTGCGGAAGGGCAGCCAAACTCTATACCTGCCCCTTATGCGGAAAACTTGTATGTGGGCAGTGTATGGACCTGAGAAAAGGTGTTTGCCTGCATTGCACCTATGGGAAACGGGGGGGAGAAAAGACCTTTTTCCCCGGGGAAGGAAAGCCAGACGATACGGGGAATTTAAGGTAAGAAATATTGGGCGTAAAATGCCCGCACCAGGGTTCCG
>JAQVBP010000249.1 GCA_028690255.1 Methanosarcinaceae archaeon | reverse complement strand
TCTTGCGGCAGCGTCTGCAGGAAGTCTGGATGCAACATTCTATGATGTGAAATCGGAGAGTGTGCTCTCAAAATATTTCGGTGAATCTTCAAAACTCATCTCCGCTCTTTACACCTCGGCACGGAAATACGCACCCTCGATCGTTTTCATTGATGAGTTCGATGCTCTCAGTCAGTCCAGGGACGGGGAAACAAGTGAGGCGACGCGCAAAGTCCTCTCCAGTCTTCTTAGTGAGTTGGACGGTCTTTCCGACAAGAAAAGCGATCAGCTTCTCCTGACTCTTGCAGCCACAAATACCCCGTGGGATCTGGATACAGCCGTTTTATCCCGTTTCCCAAGAAGGATCTATGTTCCCCTTCCGGATCAGAAAGCGTGTACGGAGATCATCAGGATCCAGACAAAGGGTATGGACATCTCAGGAGTTTCTCTGGACAGGATTTCCGAAAAATGTGTGGAGATGCTCTATTCGGGACGTGATCTTTCCAACTTCTGTCAGCAGGCGATATGGACGATGATCCATACGGTGAATCCAGATCTTTATAAAATGGCTGAACTTCCATTTGATGAACTGAAAAGAAGAAGTTTGGCAACGAGACCTCTTGCTGATGATGATTTCCGTGAGGCTTTTCTGAAGATCCGCTCACCAATGACAAAAATTATGCTTGAGCGATACGAACAATGGAACATTGAGTGTGGTGAAGTGTAAGATGGTATTACAGACAGTGGAACAATACATGAAAGCAGCAGAGAAGGGAGATGCTAAGGCACAATTCAATCTTGGGGTGTGCTATGAGAATGGTAGAGGGGTGGGGAAAGACCAAGAAAAAGCGGTATACTGGTACACGAAAGCAGCAGAGCAGGGGAATGCAGATGCACAAAACAATCTTGGGGTGTGCTATGAGAATGGTAGAGGGGTGGGGAAAGACCAAGAAAAAGCGGTGTATTGGTACACGAAAGCAGCCGAACAAGGAGATGCTACGGCACAATTCAATCTTGGGCGGCGCTATTATTATGGTGAGGGGGTGGAGAAAGACCAGAAAAAAGCGGTATATTGGTACACGAAAGCAGCAGAGCAGGGACATGCTAAGGCACAAAACAATCTTGGGGCGTGCTATGCCAATGGTGAGGGGGTAGAGAAAGACCAGAAAAAAGCGGTATACTGGTACACGAAAGCAGCAGAGCTGGGAAATGCATCTGCGCAATACAATCTTGGGCGGCGCTATTATTATGGTGAGGGGGTGGAGAAAGACCAGGAAAAAGCGGTATACTGGTACACGAAAGCAGCAGTGCAGGGAGATGCAGATGCAATATTCGGTCTTGGGTTGTGCTATGCCAATGGTAGAGGGGTGGGGAAAGACCAAGAAAAAGCGGTGTATTGGTACACGAAAGCAGCAGAACAGGGAAATGCACAAGCACGATTCAGTCTAGGAGTATGCTCTGTCAATGGTGAAGGGGTGGAGAAAGATTCCGGAATAAATATGGATTGGTTGAGTGGAGCAGTTAAAAGGGTAAATGCAAGAGCAGAAATAGATTTTAAAAAAGCAGACGAGCGGTACACGAAAGTAACAGAGCAGGGAGATGCTACGGCACAATTCAATCTTGGGGTGCGCTATGCCAATGGTGAGGGGGTGGAGAAAGACCAGAAGAAAGCAGAAGAGTGGTACACGAAAGCAGCAGAGAAGGGGGATGCAAAAGCACAATTTAATCTTGGTTCGTGCTACAGGAATGGCAGAGGGATGGAAAAAGACCAGGGTAAAGCAGTATATTGGTACACGAAAGCAGCAGAACAGGGAAATGCATCTGCACAATACAATCTTGGGTGGTGCTATGCTAAGGGTGAGGGGGTGGAGAAAGACCAGGAAAAAGCGGTGTATTGGTACACGAAAGCAGCAGAGCAGGGGAATGCAGATGCGGAAATTTATCTTGACAAATATAGTCATATTTATGACATAGAGGTAGGGGGGGAGAAAGATTTACCAAATGCTCTCAGATGGTACGCAAAATATCTCCGTCTGAAATATGATGATGCTCCAGAAAATATTTGCCTTGAAGCCTACACTACTGCATTAAACTACTACCCGGACATAGAAAACCGAAAAGAAGCACAGGCACTCCACGCAGAAATATTTGCTTCGAATAAACCAAAACAATCCCAGAAGCCAGTTGAGTCCATCATCCATTATCATGTAAACGGGAGTTTTTTTGCTGGGAATGTAGGGGTTCTCGCGAAAGATGATGCAGTTGTTAATAGAGCAAATATAGGTGAAGAAAAAGCAGAAGGGAAAGAGAATATTTTCTGTCCCGATTGCGGCAGGAGACTTCCGGTCGATGCAAGATTCTGTATGGGATGCGGAAAACAACTCAAATAACATAAGGCAAACCCCTTTATATTTGAGGCACCCGGATCAGTCGTCTTGATATCATAAACAGGATATCTCCACCGCGGGCCGCTCCGCGCCGGAGTCGCGGCCCCGCACCCCGAATCAAAAAAGAGAGAATCAGAACATAAGAAAAACCCGCATGCAAGTGAGCGAAGCGAAACGGAGAGCAAACTGAAAGTTT
>JAQVBP010000094.1 GCA_028690255.1 Methanosarcinaceae archaeon | reverse complement strand
GCAGGAATACTCCATTTAAGGTTGTTCTGGTGTTTTTTAGTCCAGTTTGCCTAAATAAGGTTTTATAGTCCGCTTGAGCTCGCGTAGCGAGCGAAACGGACACCGTGCTCCCGAAGCGGAACTCGGGTGCCGAAGCGGAACTCGGGTGCCGAAGCGGAACTCGGGTGCCGAAGCGGAACTCGGGCAATGCAGCGCTGAGAGCAAAGGCTTAAATCAGGGTATGCAGTGGAAGAAGTATAATATTTATAGGCAGAAGCGTAAACCCCCTGAGTCTTTAGCTCAGGGGATATAAGCGTCAACCTAAACAGTCAAACGTTATTGAATCTGATGACTTGCTTATACATTTAAATCCATTTAATATTAGATTTTGCTGTCACCACAACCTCACAGTTCTTAAAAATGTTGCCGAATGTCAAAGCGAAAACCAAGCGAGGTAACGTTTGAACATCGGGGAGTTGGATAACAGGGCAAGAATCATCCTGAAGGGATCGGGATTAAGCCGTGGAAAGACGGTAGCTATAAGCATCTCAAGAATATCATGCTCATAATATTTCACCGAAGGGACTTCGGGTAGAGCCTGCATGACTTGTCTCCAATGGGGGGAAGGATGACTCAGGAAGCCACTACGTCTTTAGCTTAGTGGTAGTTCACGATCATCGGATTGAGTAAGAGGGCTTTCCTATATGGGTGAAACGATAGCAAGCGAGGAAACTCTTGCATATTTTAACGAACTTGAGAGCAGGCTGAAAGCTGCCATTGAGCTTGCTAACCGGGCGCGTTCGAACGGCGGGGACCCGAAGCCCTATGTTGAGATCCCGCTTGCCAAAGACCTTGCGGACAGGGTTGAGAACCTTATCGGAGTTCCGGGGGTTGCGGACAAGATCCGGGAACTCGAGGACATAATGTCCAGGGAAGAGTCAGCTCTCGAAATCGGAAGGCTGGTCGCCGAAGGAGTTGTAGGGGATTTTCCGACCAAAAAGGACGCCGTGGAAGCCGCAATCCGGATCTCTATGGCCACGTTGACCGAAGGGGTGGTGGCGGCCCCCCTCGAGGGAATCGACAAGGTCGAACTCGGGAAAAACGATGACGGTTCGGAATATATCAAGATCTTTTATTCGGGGCCCATAAGAAGTGCCGGAGGGACCGCACAGGCCCTTTCCGTGCTGGTGGGGGACTATGTCCGGAGGGATATCGGGATTGACCGGTACAAGCCCAGGCCCGAGGAAGTTGAGCGTTACGTGGAAGAGGTCCTTATTTACAAGAGGGTCGCAAGCCTGCAGTACACGCCTTCGGAAGAAGAAATCCGCCTGATTGTCCAGAACTGCCCGGTCTGCATTGACGGGGACCCGACCGAGTCCGCCGAGGTGGAAGGGCACAGGAACCTTGAAAGGATTGCAACCAACCGGGTGCGGGGCGGGATGTGCCTGGTGCTTGCGGAAGGCCTGGCCCTGAAGGCCCCCAAGGTCAAAAAGCACGTCGATAAATTGAAGATGGACGGCTGGGACTGGCTTGATACGCTTATCGGGGGTGCCAAAGAGGGAGACGAGGATAAGGACGTAAAATCCGCGATCAAACCCAAGGACAAGTACATCCGGGACCTGATCGCGGGAAGGCCCGTCTTTTCCCACCCCTCGAGGCCGGGAGGTTTCAGGCTCCGTTACGGGCGCTCCCGCAATACCTCTTTTGCAGCGGCCGGGATTAACCCTGCGACCATGGTCATTGTTGACGATTTTATCGCAAACGGGACCCAGCTTAAAGTCGAGAGGCCCGGAAAAGCCGCGGCAATGGCGGCCGTGGACTCGATCGAGGGGCCGACGGTAAGGCTCAGGTCAGGAGACCTGGTCAGGATAGATAATATAGAGGAGGCCTACAAACTCCGGCCCCAGGTCGAGCTTATCGTGGATATGGGGGAGATCCTGATCAATTACGGGGACTTCCTTGAAAACAACCACCCTCTCATGCCTTCTCCTTACGTTTTTGAGTGGTGGCTTTATGATTATGAAGCGGGCTGTCCTTCAGACGCCTCCTCCCTTTCGTATGAGGAACTGCAAAACCCTTCGAGGGAGCTTGCCCTCAGGCTCTGCCGGGACTTTAAGGTGCCGCTGCATCCTAAATTTACCTATCTCTGGCACGACCTTTCTCTGGAAGAACTCGCATCTCTCCGAAAATTCGTGGCTGAACACGGGAATTATTCGGAACCCGAAGGCGTCCTGGCTCTTCCCCTTGAAGCCTCAAAGGCCGGAGGAATAAAAGAGCTTCTTGAAAAACTGCTCGTGCTGCACAGGGTCCGGGAAGGCAGGATTCGTATCGAGGATGCTTTGCCCTTCGTCCTCTGTCTGGGGCTTGATTCGAAGCTTTCTATAAAAGTACCCGTGCCTGAAGTAGGGGACGTGGTCGAGGCCGTGAACCTCCTGAGCGGGCTGAAGGTTTACCCGAGGGCTCCTTCGAGGATCGGGGCAAGGATGGGCCGGCCGGAAAAGTCGAACCTGCGTAAGATGTCCCCGGCAGCCCAGGTCCTTTTTCCCATAGCAAACACCGGAGGGGTCACCAGAAACCTGGTCGCGTCTGCTGATTATACGGCATCCCTGAGCGGGAAAATCGGGGAAATCGAGGTCGAGCTAGGGCAGCGCTACTGCCCGGTTTGCAGGAAGAAGTCCTATTTCTGGCGCTGTGACTGCGGGGAATATACCGTGCCCCGTTATTCCTGTTCCCGCTGCAAAATCGAAGTCCAGGGCGATGTCTGCCCCAGATGCGGACGGAAACCTTCCTCTGTCGAAAACGTGAAACTGGACTTTCGTTCGGTTTACAAGAAGGCCTTTGAAAACATTGGGGAACGGGAAAAGCTGGATCTGATCAAGGGAGTAAAGCGGCTCATGAACGGGCAGATGACTCCCGAACCTCTGGAAAAGGGCCTGCTGCGGGCAAAACATAATGTTTTCACTTTCAAGGACGGGACGATCCGCTATGATATGTCGGATATCCCGCTTACCCATATAAGGGCCGACGAGATCGGGGTTTCGGTCGAGAAACTCCGGGAACTTGGGTACAGGGAGGATATTCACGGCGACGCTCTTGAAAGAGAAGACCAGATCGTCTGCCTGAAGGTGCAGGACGTCCTGATTTCTTACGACGGGGCCGGGTATATGCTCAGGGTGGCCCGGTATGTGGACGATCTCCTGGTGAAGTATTATAAGGTCGAGCCTTACTACCGGGCCGAGAGCATCGAGGACCTGGTGGGGGTCCTTGTAATGGGGCTTGCTCCTCACACCTCCGCAGGGGTCCTGGGCAGGATTATCGGGTTTACGCGCTCGGCTGTAGGCTACGCCCATCCTTTTTTCCATGCTTCCAAGAGACGGAACTGTGACGGGGACGAGGACTGTCTCATGCTCCTTATGGATGGGATCCTTAACTTTTCCCGTTCCTACCTGCCGGATAAAAGAGGGGGAAAAATGGACGCTCCCCTGGTGCTTACGACCCGGATAGACCCGAAGCAGGTCGATAAGGAGGCTCACAATATAGATGTCAATGCCCGTTATCCTCTGGAGTTTTACAGGGCATCCGAGAAAATCACAAACCCGACCGAGCTTGAGAAGCTGATGGACCTTGTAAGCGGCAGGCTCGGTACCCCGGACCAGTACGAGCATTTCATGTTTACCCATGATACTTCGGATATTTCCGCGGGGCCTCTGAAGTCTTCCTATACGACCCTCGGGAGTATGATAGAAAAAATGGATGCCCAGCTTTCTCTGGCTAACAGGATCCGGGCCGTGGACGCCCCGGACGTTGCGGAAAGGGTGCTCAAGTCCCATTTTCTGCCCGATCTCATGGGAAACCTCAGGGCTTTTTCAAAACAGAAGGTGCGCTGCGTGAAGTGCGGGGAAAAGTTCAGGAGGCCTCCCCTTACCGGAGTCTGCCCGAAATGCGGGGGAAACGTTATCCTGACCGTGCATGAGGGTTCGGTCCGGAAGTACCTTGAGGTTTCAAAAGAAGTGGCGGTAAAGTACGGAATTTCAAGTTATACCCAGCAGAGGATCGAACTTCTGGATAGGGATATACGTTCTCTTTTTGAAAACCATAAGGCCAAACAGATGGGGCTTTCGGATTTCATGTCCTGATATTTTCCAAAGTCTGTTTTGTGAACTACCCTGAGTAAAGACTCAGGGTTTTTCTGCCGTGGTTTTATAATATATATTTTATTTATCAATGATCTTTTTAATTATCTGTACTCTGTTTGGGGGATTTTTTATAATATTGTCCGGAATCGATAATTATTACTGAGATTCCAAATTATGTTCATAAATTCAAACCTGAACTTTGAGATCTGCCTGCGGGCCAACGTAAAGAACCACAGAAGTACACGGATAAACCCGGATTTAAGCCATCCGTGTTCGGTTGTGTTAACCCGTGGTTTTATTCTAGAATTTGGAATATATACACTAACTGCCTTGTAGATGCTCAAGTCGGAAAGTACAGAGGGCCTTATAATATGTATCTCCTCTGTATTGCCTCGTGCCTTCTCTGCTCTTCGCTTATCCCTTTAACGGCAGTCCGAGGGCGTTTATCTGCTGGATGAGTTCCGTAAAGTTCTCGATTTCAAGAGCCAGGACTTCTTCTTTTGTCATGCCTATGGACATTTCCCCGTCAACGGATAAGCAGTCGGGGCCCCTTCTTACCAGCCTGTCCCCTCCGTCGCTTTGCAGGGCTTCCTTCAGTTCACGGTCGTGCACAAAGGCCCTGCCCGGGATGAAAACGGTTTCCTTTACTTCCGAAAGGTCCAGGGCCTGGAAGTCTTCAAGAGTAGTGAGACAGCCAATGTCCTTTTTCAGGGGGACCACGTTTACAGTGCCTCCGAGGGCCTCGAAGATTTCCCTGAGCCTCGGAGCTGCCACCTGGCTCGTGATGACCGTTGCTTCCTTTGTTACGGGGGGAAGTTTTGCAAGGGCTTCGGGCTCGTTCCTTATTGCGAAAGGAGAGCCTATGAGGGGATCTTCGAGAGGGGTTCCGGTTATGCGTATGGAAGGGTGAGCTGCTGCGGATTTTCTTACGAGTTCGGTGAATTCGGAAACGGTATGGGACGTTATACCTTTCATGACCGGGGCGTTGTTCAGGATCAGCCCGTTTTCCCTTTCGTTTGCAAAACGCATGAGGATGGCTCCCCGGGCTCCCATGGCTTCGAGATCACCAAGGGTTTTTTCAAGGACTGGGCCGTCGTTTACCCCGGGGATTACCACGATTGCTCCGTAGACTTCACAGTGTGTACAAAAGTCTTTCAGGACCTGAAGGGAAGCTTCGGGTTCCGGGTCTTTCATGTATTCGGCCCGGAGGGTAGGGTCCGTTGCAAAAACGGTGAAGCTGACTTCGGCTACTCCTTTTTCGATGTAAAAGAGGGCGTCGTCGGGTTTACTGAATCCTTTGCCGCTTGTGTAGCCCAGGTGAATGGGGGTTTCGAACTGGGAAAGGAAAGCCACTAGTTTTTTCAGTTCCGGATAGCAGCTCACATCTCCCCCCCCGCTGATTGTGAATTTTTTCACCCCTTCGGTTGCAAAACAGAGTTTCTGGGAGGTGTCTTCAAGGACCATCTGCAGGGGCTTGAAGCCCGAGTAGGCCTCTTTCACACTGCGGGTGCAGTAATCACATCCTTTCTTAAAAGGCAGACAGTATTTGCATCCCAGGGGAGGGGTCTCTTTTACTTTTTTAAAATAGCAGTATTTGCAAAAACCCCTGCAATCGATTCCGGGATTTCCGCCTACATCGACAACAATTTCCATATCAGGCTTTCGTATTCTGGAAATACTACTAAACCTTTTTGGTATGATGTTATTTTTTACAAAGTAAACTGTATGCATAAAAGCAGTACTTTATCCATTTTCTTTTAAAATAAGTTAATTCTCTTTATTAGTATTTACTTGTCTATTTTAAAGGATGTTGAAATATATGAAGTCTTTTGATGCTGGTTTTTTATATATTATAACTTTTATATTTTTCAATTATGCCAAAGCTTTTCTAAAAATTTATAGCTAAATATTAGCCAGAAAACACAAAAGATTTAAGTACCTTACAAGCGAATGAGATTTCATTGGGAAAGTGGACACTAAAAAACGACGCGGTACTTGATCTGTCGGAGTGCATTCATGCACTGACTAAATTTGTGTAACCAGTCCCATACAGTTGATTTTTAAAATGAATTAAGGAGGAAATTAAAGTGTCTGACACAGTAGACATCTACGATGACAGAGGAAAACTTCTTGAGAGCAATGTCGACATTCTCAAGCTTGCTCCAACAAGAAACGCAGCAATCCAAAAAATCATCACGGACACCAAGAGGTCCGCTGCAATTAACCTCGCAGGAATCCAGAAAGCACTTGAAACCGGCAGGATGGGTGGAAAAGGCCGCCAGATCTTAGGCCGTGGACTCAACTACGATATCCTGGGAAATGCGGAAGCAATCGCAGAAAACGTCCAGAAGCTGGTCCAGGTGGACGAAGGCGACGACACTAAGGTGAGTCTCCTCCCCGGTGGAAAGCAGCTCCTTGTCCAGAACCCACTGTCCAGGATCATTGCCGGTGCAGACTACGCTGCAGCTCAGACTGTCTCCGCAGCAGCCGTCACACAGGCCATTCTCGATATGTTTGGCACCGACATGTATGACGCACCTATCGTCAAGGCAGCTGTCTGGGGTAGCTACCCGCAGACAATGGACCTTGCAGGTGGCCAGGTCAAGACCATTCTCGACATCCCTCAGAAGAACGAAGGTCTCGGTTTCTCCCTCAGGAACGTTATGGCAAACCACATTGCAGCCATCACCGACAAGCGTGCAATAAACGCCGCAGCTCTCTCCTCAATCTACGAGCAGAGTGGTGTTTTCGAGATGGGTGGCGCAGTCGGTATGTTCGAGAGGCACCAGCTCCTCGGGCTTGCATACCAGGGCCTCAATGCCAACAAGATGGTCTATGACACCGTAAAGGAAAACGGTAAGGACGGTACCATCGGTTCCGTGCTCCAGTCCACCGTCGCAAGGGCAATTGAAGACAACGTCATTTCCGTTGACAAGACCGCACCTTCCGGATACAATTTCTACAAGGCAAACGATGTCGCAATGTGGAACGCATACGCCGCAGCCGGTACCCTTGCAGCCACTCTTGTGAACTGTGGTGCAGGCCGTGCAGCTCAGAACGTTTCATCCACTCTTCTCTACTTCAACGACATGATTGAGAAAGAGACCGGTCTTCCAGGCTGTGACTACGGTAAAGTCCAGGGTGTTGCAGTCGGTTTCTCCTTCTTCAGCCACTCTATTTACGGTGGTGGCGGACCAGGTGTCTTCAACGGTAACCACGTCGTAACCAGGCACTCCAGAGGCTTCGCAATTCCATGCGTATGCGCTGCAGTGTCCCTTGATGCAGGTACTCAGATGTTCACTATCGAAGCAACATCCGGCCTCATCGGAGACGTGTTCGGAACAATCGAGGAATTCAACCAGCCAATTAAGGCTGTCGCGGGAGCGCTTTAAACAGAACATGTAAACAGGTCTAAAAGATGTCAGACTCTGCTGTAAACACGGAAAATCCTCTTCAAATTGAAATCTTTCCCAGTAGAATTCTCTCTCCAGAAACGGCCCAGAAACTCCTGTCCGAAGTGTACAAGGTAGATGGGATTTTAAGAGTGATGGTCCAGGGGCAAAGGCTTCCCACAGAGGTGGGATTCGGCCCCGGGACCGGGGAAAAGGTAGAACACCCCCAGAGGAAGGCCATTGAGGTTGAGGGCCAGCTCATAGAGCTGAAGGTCAACGTCGGAAGGCTCAGGCTGGAAGTCGCTGACGCAGAGGTTAAGGAAAAGGTCCGGGAAGTCTGTGAAAAGGTGTTTCCTTTTCCCTTTGAGTTCAGGGAAGGGCATTTCATGAAAAAGAAAGCCACGGTTACCGACTATGCCAAACTCGGCCCTAACGCGGACCCTACATTGCTTGGTATGGTTGATCCGAAATCCGGGGACTATAAAAATCTCATCTTCATTAAGAAAAAAGAAGAAAAGGAATCTGAAGATGAAGAGTGATGTGCAATGATGTTTGACCGGGATACACAGGTTGTGGACTGCCGATGCGGAATGGGCCTTGGTAAAGGAGGGGGGCTTGCCCAGCGCGGAACCCTTTCGGAAGCCGGGCGTTCCGATGTGGTGGCCATTGCAATGAGCCCCGGACAACGCCATATCACAAAACCTGTCTGCGAAATCACATACGGGATGCGAAAAGAAAACATCCAGGTTAGTGTGCTTGTGCTTTATTCAGGGACGGGAATTCCCGAGTCCGGAATGAGGACCGGGGCTTTTGTCATTTCCCCGAAGGAAATCGCACAGATTGAAATGCACAAGCTTGCCGTGATTCATCTTGGAAACATTAAGGATCATGTTGTCAAAAAGGCCAGGGAAATTCTGAGTCAGGCTGACATCCCGGCAATCGTAGTCAGTCAGATCCCGGTGGATTTTGAGGATTTTGCCGAAGCAGGGGTAAAGACGAGGTTGGTGATGCCTCGGGACGAAGATATCCGGACGAAAGGAATTGTCATGGATATGGTAAACGGAGTTACAAGAGGTGATTCCTGTCCCAGGGATAAACTGAACCTGATTGTAAAATACGTTAAATCCAATTTAGACCAGTTTGAACATAATAAAGGAGTTGTATAAGATGGTATACAATCCACAGTACTACCCAGGTGCAACCTCAGTTGCAATCAACAGGAGAAAGCACATTTCCGGGGACCTCGAAAAACTTCGCGAGATCTCTGACGAAGACTTAACCGCAGTTCTCGGGCACCGTGCCCCAGGAAGCGATTATCCAAGCACCCACCCACCACTCGCTGAGATGGGTGAGCCAGAATGCTCTGTCCGTGAAATGGTAGAAGCTACCCCCGGTGCAAAAGCAGGAGACAGGGTCAGATACGTCCAGTTCGCCGACTCAATGTACAATGCTCCGGCAACCCCGTACTTCAGATCCTACTTCGCAGCAAACAACTTCAGAGGAGTAGACCCAGGTACCCTTTCCGGTCGTCAGATCGTTGAGGCTCGTGAGAGGGACATGGAAGAATGTGCAAAGGTTCAGATGGAAACTGAAATCAGCTGCCCAGCCCTTTCCGGTATGCGCGGTGCAACCGTACACGGTCACTCCGTCCGTCTCCAGGAAGATGGTGTCATGTTCGATATGCTCGACAGGAGAAGACTCGAGGACGGCACTATCATCATGGACAAGGATCAGGTCGCAATTCCACTTGACAGAAGGGTAGACCTCGGCAAGCCTATGTCCGAAGAGGAAGCCGCTAAGAGGACCACCATCTACCGTGTGGACAACGTGTCATTCAGAGGCGACAAAGAAGTCGTTGAATGGGTGCACAGAGTGTTCGACCAGAGAACCACATACGGATTCCAGCCACAGTGAGGTGAGCAAGATGGCAGCAGATATTTTCGCGAAATTCAAAAAATCAATGGAAGTTAAGTTCGCAGAGGAATACGGTACAAACCAGCAGTCTGGTGGAGACATCGAAGCTAAGACCGCCAATTTCCTCAGATTGGGCCCTGAGCAGAGCCCAAGAAAACTTGAAATGATCGCAGCTGGTAAGGAAATCGCCGAGAAGAGGGGTATTGCTGGATACAACCCCATGATGCACACCGGTGCACCTCTCGGACAGCGCGCAATCACCCCTTACACCATTTCCGGTACCGACATCGTAGCAGACCCTGATGACCTTCACTACGTCAACAACGCTGCAATGCAGCAGATGTGGGACGACATCAGAAGGACCTGTATCGTCGGGCTTGACATGGCTCACGAGACCCTCGAGAAGAGGCTCGGTAAGGAAGTCACTCCTGAAACCATCAACCACTACCTTGAGACTCTCAACCACGCAATGCCTGGTGGAGCGGTTGTTCAGGAAATGATGGTCGAGACCCACCCCGCCCTTGTGGATGACTGTTACGTCAAGATCTTCACCGGTGACGACAGCCTTGCTGATGAAATCGACAAGCAGTTCCTCATCAACATCAACGAGCAGTTCACCGAGGAGCAGGCCGCACAGATCAAGGCCTCAATCGGCAAGACCACCTGGCAGGCAATTCACATCCCAACCGTTGTCAGCAGGTGTACTGACGGTGGCCAGACCTCCAGATGGGCAGCCATGCAGATCGGTATGTCCTTCATCTCCGCATACAACATGTGCGCCGGTGAGGCAGCTGTTGCTGACCTGTCCTTCTCCGCAAAGCACGCATCCCTGGTTTCCATGGGTGAAATGCTCCCTGCAAGACGTGCAAGAAGCCCTAACGAGCCCGGTGGACTTTCCTTCGGTCACTTATCAGACATCATCCAGACCAGCCGTACAGTCATAGACGACCCAGCAAAGGTCTCTCTCGAAGTTGTCGGTGCAGGATGCATGCTCTACGACCAGATCTGGCTCGGGTCCTACATGTCCGGTGGTGTCGGTTTCACTCAGTATGCAACCGCAGCATACACTGACGACATCCTCGACAACAACGTGTACTATGACGTTGACTACATCAACGACAAGTACAACGGTGCCGCAAACATAGGCACTGACAACAAGGCAAAGGCAAGCCTTGAAGTCATCAAGGACGTAGCAACCGAATCCACCATCTACGGTATCGAGACCTACGAAAACTACCCCACAGCCCTTGAAGACCACTTCGGTGGGTCCCAGAGAGCAACCGTCCTCGCCGCAGCAGCCGGTGTCGCAACCTCGCTTGCAACCGGAAACGCCAACGCAGGTCTCTCCGGCTGGTACCTTTCCATGTACCTTCACAAGGAAGCCTGGGGCCGTCTCGGCTTCTTCGGATACGATCTTCAGGACCAGTGTGGTGCAACCAACATCTGTACCTATCAGGGCGACGAAGGTCTTCCAGACGAACTCCGTGGGCCAAACTACCCCAACTACGCCATGAATGTGGGTCACCAGGGAGGATACGCAGGTATCGCCCAGGCAGCACACGCAACCCGTGGAGACGCATTCACCGTCAACCCACTCCTCAAGATCTGCTTCGCAGACGACCTTCTTCCCTTCGACTTCACACAGCCAAGAAGGGAATTCGGACGCGGCGCAATCAGAGAATTCGTGCCTGCCGGTGAGAGATCTCTCATCATTCCAGCAAAATAAATCCAGTAGATTAAGTACCGTCGAGAATGGGCCTTTTCCGGCCTATTCTTTGTCCCTTTTTTACGTCCGAATTGCACTTCCCGAGTTGCACTTCCCGAGTTCCGCTTCCCGAGTTCCGCTTCGGGAGCACGGGGTCCGTTTCGCTCGCTTCGCTCACTCAAGCGGACTGAAAACCTTAAATGTTGTTTTTCTGTAATCGAGTTCCTTTTCGCTCTTTTCGCTCACTCAAGCGGACTGAAAACCTTAAATGTTGTTTTTCTGTAATCGAGTTCCTTTTCGCTCTTTTCGCTCACTCAAGCGGACTGAAAACCTTAAATGTTGTTTTTCTGTAATCGAGTTCCTTTTCGCTCTTTTCGCTCACTCAAGCGGACTGACAACTTTAAATGGTGTATCCCTGTCCTTTTTTTCCGTGGTTGAAAAATCTGTTTGTCAGGATTTTACGGCAAGACTCTTT
>JAQVBP010000093.1:8937-11602 GCA_028690255.1 Methanosarcinaceae archaeon | reverse complement strand
AAACATTTGATTGTATTTGATTGTTAAACATTTGATTGTATTTGATTGTTAAACATTTGATTGTTAAACATTTGATTGTTAAACATTTGATTGTTAAACATTTGATTGTTAAACATTTGATTGCCAAACATTTGATTGAATCTCAATCAAAAATGTTTACCCCAAAGTGTTTTCTCCAACATATTATCCGGAAATCAGGCAAGTATGTTTAAAAGGGTACAGCCTTCCCGGAGAAGATGGAATAGATAACAGTGTCTTTCTGATTAATAAATGCGATACATACAATTTTTTTTAGAATAGTGTCGATGCTTTTAACCTGTTTTGATTCTTATCCCCGGTGTTATGCTTTTCTGTTTATTCCGGGTAGCAAAGTGCCCCTCCTTCAAAAGTATGAGCCTTCGGGAGAGGTTTTTATGGAAGGGCAGTTCACGTAAGCTATATTATGGAAGAAAGTGAACTATTAGGCTTAACGATATAAAGCCAGTATTTGAGTCAGCGGTCGGTAAACTGACTTTTGTATACAGCCAGCATTTGAAAGGCTAGCATCTATGAGCGGAACTTGTGAGAGGAATCCAAGATAATGGGTAAAAACATGGCCAGCACCGTACTTGATATAGTGGAACTGTTGCTTACTGCGGAGATATACAACAGGTATCCGAAACTGGACGTCAACGACTTACCTAAAGAAATTCGAAAAAACTACTGGAACAGTAAGGAAAGGACTGTCCGCAGACCGATGAACGTTTCCTTCTCGAGGATCGAAAAGCTCTATGAGATCAAGGACGTGGAAAAATCCGTACAGAACATGCCCTTTATAAGCACCGACAGATCCACGGCCGAAATCCGGCTCAGTGCCTTTGACCTCGGGGCGGAGTGGTTCGAAAAACAGGAAGGAGAAGCAGAAAAAATAGAAAACAACCCCGTGCTTGCCTATTACTTCGGAGAAATCAAAAAACGGGAAGCTTCAAGCTATGAGGGAGCTCTGGCCCGAACCAGGCCAAAGGAGGTCGATAGGGAGTGGATCGAGTCCCTTATAGCCGAAATAGAGAAGGAGGATAAAGGGCAGGACATGCTCAAACTCGTGTCCATTATCGCCCCCGAGGATGTAAAACAAAAGGTAAAAGACCTTGTCCTGACCCCGGAACAGGAAAATGAAGTCGAAAAGATCATGAAAGCCATCAAGCACAGGGACTACCTCAAAGAAATTGGGCTGCATGATATAGGAAAACTTCTCTTTGTGGGCCCTCCCGGCACAGGCAAAACCTCGGTTGCCCGAGCCCTATCCGAACAACTTTCAATCCCCTTTGTGGAAGTCAAACTTTCCATGATCACGGACCAGTACCTCGGAGAAACTGCCAAAAACATTGACAGGGTCTTTCTGCTGGCCAAGAAACTGAACCCCTGCATCCTTTTCATTGACGAGCTGGACTTTGTTGCAAAGGCAAGAACTTCAGATGAAAACGCCGCAATCAAGCGGGCGGTCAACACCCTGCTTAAGGCCATCGACGAAATCAGTCTCGTGGAAGACGGGGTTCTCCTGATTGCAGCGACAAACCACCCCCGGATGCTGGACAGTGCAGCCTGGAGACGTTTTGACGAAATCGTTCACTTCCCGCTCCCGGATCTCGATATGCGCCAGGAGATTCTGGACATCGTGACAAAAAGCATCGAAGGGGACATTGACACAAGGGAAATCGCGGAAATAACCGAAGGGTACGCAGGCTCGGACCTGCGTATGGTAATCAGAGAAGCGGTCCTGAGTGCTCTCCTTGAAGAACGCAAGGTTCTGACCCAGACAGACCTTCTGGAAGCTGTAAAGGCCTTTGACGAAAGGGCAGGGTTCCGGAACGAAGATTACGGGAGCTCGGGTAAAAAATGAGGGTCACCCTGCTCGGAACCGGAGACGCCACCGGAACCCCGAAAATAGGCTGTACATGCCCTACCTGTAAGGCTGCCTGCAAAGGGGGCAAGAACCGGCGGCTCCGTTTTACCGTTCTCGTAGAGTCTAATGAGGGCCGTGTCCTTATCGATACGAGCCCGGACATGCGAGAACAACTTATAGGGCAGAAAATCGGAAAGGTGGACGCAGTTATCTGGACCCACGGGCACTACGACCACTACTCCGGCTTCGGGGAGTTTTACAGGGTCCAGAATAAGGTTGAGGTCTACGGGGTCAGAGAAACTCTGGACTATATTCACCGTTTCGTCTATTTCTTAAAGCCCAGGATGCATTATGTGGAACTTTACGAGCCTTTCGAGCTTATAGGACTTGAATTCACCCTCTTTAAGGTAAACCATCCCCCTGTGGAAGTCCCTGTGGGGGTCCTGATTCGGGACGGGGATAAAAAAGTGGTGGTTACAGGAGACACGTCAAAAGAAATTCCTGAGGCCAGCCTGGAACTCATGAAAAACCCGGACCTTCTGATTGCCGACGCCATTGCCCCTCCCCATATCCATGTGGTAAAACACATGAGTTCGGAAGATGCCGTGAAGCTTGGGGATGAACTCAACGCAAAGGAGACGGTGCTGGTCCACCTGAGCCATTTATTCCGCCCGCACGAGGTCGAGTCCCTTTTCCTTCCGCTGGGCTACGACGGGCAGGTCTTTGAGTTTTGAGGGGTGTTTTTTTTGAGTTCTGCTTGAATTCTGCTTGAATTCTGCTTGA
>JAQVBP010000093.1:2902-8837 GCA_028690255.1 Methanosarcinaceae archaeon | reverse complement strand
TTCTGCTTGAGTTCTGGGTTTCGGGTGCTGCCTGTATATGCCGTACCCCTCGGCTCCCCCTTTTTTTGACCCCTGTTATTTCATATATACCAGTGGCCCCAAGTTTACTGTATGAACCCCGAGCGGATCCGGATCCTGAAACCCGGAAAAACAAAAAAAGGCCCTGTTGTATACTGGATGAGCCGGGACCAGCGGACGAGAGACAACTGGGCGCTTCTTTTTTCCCGGGCTCTGGCTCTCGAAGAGGACGTGCCCCTGATAGTCCTTTTCTGCCTGACAGAGAGTTTCTCAGGCGCAGGCCGCAGGCCATACGAGTTTATGTTGAAGGGTCTTCTAGAAGTGGAAGAGGCCCTGGCTTCAAAAGGTATCCCTTTCTTTTTTCTGCGAGGAGAGCCGGAAAAAGTAATTCCGGTATTTGTTAAAAAATACGGGGTTTCCGCTCTTTTGACGGACTTTAGCCCCCTTCGTATCAAAATGGAATGGGTGAAAAAAATCGCCTCGAAAATCGAGCTTCCTTTTTATGAAGTGGACGCCCACAACATCGTGCCCTGCTGGGCAGCCTCCCCAAAACAGGAATACGCAGCCCGGACTTTCAGGCCCAGGTTACATACCCTTTTGCCCGCCTTTCTGGAAGAGTTTCCGAAACTTGAAAAACAGCCCGAAGAATCGGGAATTCTGGAAAATAAAGTTGAAAAAGGGATCACGGATTCGGAACCGGAAGAGTCCAGCCTGAAAGGTTCCGGCCTGAAAGACTCCGGCATTGAAGCCCTCTTGCCCGAAAGGATCAGGGACTCCAGTTTTTCGGGAGACGCCCTCTTCGAAGCCGGGCATTTCAGGCCCGGGGAAAAAGCCGGCCGGAAGGTGCTGAAAACTTTTTTGCGGGAACGCCTGGACTCTTACCGGCTTTTTCATGGAGACCCCACGAAAGCCGGGCTTTCGGACCTTTCCCCCTACCTTCACTTCGGGCAGCTTTCGGCCCAGCGGGTGGCACTCGAAGTTGAAAAGGCGGATGTCGATGAGGAGTCAAAGGAAGTTTTCCTCGAAGAACTCGTCGTGCGCCGGGAACTTTCTGACAACTACTGCTACTACAACCCGGACTACGACAATTTTAACGGGTTTCCGGCCTGGGCAAAGCAGACGCTTGACACCCACCGCAGGGACCCGAGGCCCTACCTCTATACCCTTGAAGAATTCGAAGCGGCAAAGACCCACGACCCCCTCTGGAACGCAAGCCAGCGGGAACTTCTGGAAAAGGGTAAGATGCACGGGTACATGCGGATGTACTGGGCAAAGAAAATCCTGGAATGGAGCAGGTCCCCGGAACAGGCCCTGGAAATTGCCATCTGCTTAAACGACCGCTACGAGCTTGACGGGAGGGACCCTAACGGCTATGTGGGAATTGCCTGGAGCATAGGCGGGCTCCATGACCGGGCCTGGAAGGAACGCGAAGTCTATGGAAAGGTCCGTTACATGAATTATGAGGGATGCAGGCGAAAATTCGATGTTGGGGCCTATATTGCAAAGTACGCGGGAGACAGTTAAAAAAATACAGAATAATTAAGGATGGTTTTTATTTTTTTAATTTTTTGGAGGGTTTTTGATGTTTCTGTCAGTTATAAATATGCTAACGATCATATAAATAAATGCATTTTTATAAATATATGCCATATGTATTATGGGGTTAATTATTCAGATATAAAAGGGAGTGACAATCATGGTGGAAAAGAATTCTCTTGACTGGCTTGCACTTGTGCTTGTTATCGTAGGCGGCCTTAACTGGGGGCTCGTGGGTCTCTTCAGGTTTGACCTTGTGGCGGCAATTTTTGGAGAAATGAGTGCATTGGCCAGGATTGTTTATTCGCTTGTGGGGCTCGCTGCGCTTTACATGGTCTACTTTGCAACTAAGAAGTGATCAGCTCTGAAAGAAACAAATTGAAAGTTCAGGACTCAAGACAGGACTTCTGTGAAGTCAGGTTTTTTATGTGTTTCATCACGAAAAGGCCGCTCGCTTACGCGACAGGGGATAGCCCTGCTTCCCATTTTCGAAATAATGAACAATTGCCGGAGACCTGGTTTGAGCCACAAAATTGCGGCTCTTGCCGAAGTGGAAAAGTGGACAGATCAAAATCGGTCCATGGCGTTGAAGGCCCGGAATTTTGAGAAACATAAGTAATATAGTAATATGGCGAAACGCCCTTTGAGCCTCTGGCTTGGATTTGTGGGCACGGTTTTTTTGTTTAGCCGAGGGTGGAACAGTTGTTGTGATTCAGAAAACCCGAACCCTCAACGGCCGACGCAGGAGGCCTCGCATTTCAAGAATATTTTACTTAAAACCGTTTGACATTTCATGCTACTGGTTTTTTTGTTCAACTGTGCAAGTATTATTGGGCTCTTTCGGGAATAAGGGCAGAAATAACTGCAAGCAGAGGCCCTGTATACAGGCCTGCCCAGAGAAAGAGCCCTGCAAGCCCCAGGCCTATAAAGTATATTCCGGAGTAAATAGCACCCCACCTCCATTTTCCAGGCCTCAGAGCAGGTAAAAGGGCCAGAGCCCCGATCCCCATGTGAGAAAGGGACAGGAAAAGGGTGATAAAAACCTCAGGGGTAAACGCGGTCTGGTTCAGGGAAAGCAGCATCTGAAAAAGGAAGGAAAACCCGGTCCCCAGGAAAAAGAGGGCAGCAAGGGAGCCCAGCGTCCGGCCGACCGTTCCGGAAGACGGTTTAGAGCTTTTTTTCTTTCTTCCCCACCTCAGGCCCAGGCCTCCGATCAGCAGGGTCAGGGCGAGCGGAAGGAAGATTTGTAACAAACTCTGGCCTTCCCACTGGTAAATCCTGATCTGTGCGGCAGGCACAAGCAGCCATTCGGAGAGGGAAAAGCTTTCAAGGTAGCCAAGCACAAGCCCGTAATTCCCTTTTCCGGTGGAAGGGGCCTCCCCCAGGACCACCGCGTAATAGGTCCCGCTTTCCGGGGCTTCAAGGTCAAGGGAAGCGAGGGTATAAAACGCACTCGGAGAAAAACCTTCATATGTAGC
This sequence comes from Methanosarcinaceae archaeon, assembly GCA_028690255.1. Lineage (GTDB taxonomy): Archaea > Halobacteriota > Methanosarcinia > Methanosarcinales > Methanosarcinaceae > JAQVBP01. The sequence continues at coordinate 5,805 of JAQVBP010000093.1, read as the reverse complement.
TTTTTCGGGCAATCGGCCGGAAAGGACCTTTGCCCCGGAGCCGGTCGGGATTTCCAGAAGTTCGGGGCGAGTTTCCGGAAGGGTAATTCCCGGCCCCATCAGGCCCAGGGCCGGGACGAAGCCTTCGGGGGCCGGGGCCGGGACGATGAGACTGAGCAGGATCCGTTCGCCCTTTTCCATCTCAAAGCTGTAGTACCTTATATTCCCCACCTCTTCGCCCATTTCCCCGGTTCCTCCGCTTTCAAGTTGGCCGTAGAGAACCCTTGACTTTGCAGGGTTTTCAACCGGGATGGCTTCCGCAAGGCGTTTACCCTCTCCCTCAAATTCGGGTACGTGGGCAAGCGCGGAGAAAGCTGTAAGATAAAGCCCCGGAAGAAGGATGAAAAAGAGAATTATAAGGATGAGCCGCAAAAAATCGGGCTTGCAGTAACTTCTTTCAAGACATGTCCCCCCCTTCATAGTTAATATATTCCCGGCCGGAAGTAAATACATATCAGGACAAAAAGAATATCTGAGATCTTTCCTGGCTGGAAACTTTCGGCATTCTGCCCCGTTCTTTGAATTTAAAGGAGACTGCAAAAATGAGAATCTGGGACATCCCTCCTGAAAAACTGTGCAGACAGCACCTTCTGGGCGAACACAGGGAACTGCACGCCCTCTGGTCGATCATAACAAACAACAAAAAAGCCTATGCTCACCACCCCGAAACCCTGCGCTGGGTCGGGAAATTAAAGGCCCTTTTCCTGAGGCACGAGGCCCTTCTGGAGGAAATGACAGCACGGGGCTATAAGCACCACTCCCCCCTTGACCCCGCTCTTGCGACAGGAAAAGCCGTGCAGGACGAGTTTGTCTACCCTTATGAGGCCCAGGTCCGGACCCTGAAGGAAAGAGGATGCGATTGCCGGGTCCGGGAACTGGAAGAAGAAATGTTTTGAGAACCTGCTGCCGAATCCGGATAGTATGGCTAGATTTTTTTGAATCGATTTTTGTTCCCGGCGCTCTCAACGGCCGACGCAGGAGGCCGGGCTTTTCAAGATGAAAATGAAGTTAAAACGCACGCTAAAAACCGCGGGTCCGAACGAACGAAAATGCACCACTATTTTATATTTTTTGACATTGGCGCATTCAATACAAAAAAAGATGGCCTGTGTAGTTGATTTTAAATTATTTTCCATTTCAGTCACGAAAAGCCCGGCCTGCGGCCGGTGAGGATGTCGGTTCTTTATATAATCGGGTTCAGAAACCATTCCGGATTTGATTCTCAGGAAGTCCAAGCTGTGGGGATTAATATATTTTTCAGTCGTATAGGACTTTAGAGGAATTCAGTGTTATCTAACTCATTTGGGGGGTTTTAATATCAATCAGCCTTATTACAGGCCTGAAATCGAGACAATGGACAGAGGGGAACTTGATTCTCTTGTGGAAGAACGTGTCCGCTACACGGTAAAATATGCGGCCGAAAACTCTCTTTTTTACAGGAAATGGTTTGAGAGGCAAGGGGTGAAGCCAGGGGACATAAAGGCCCACGAGGACCTTCTGGAGCTTCCTATCATCTCAGGGCAGACCATCCGGGAAAACCAGCCCCCGGAAACCGAAGATTTTCTTTTCAGGAGCGTGGAACTCGATGAGGTCTACACCATCCACGAGACCAGCGGGACAAGCGGGAATCCGAAAAGCTTTTTCCTGACCTGGGAAGACTGGGAACGCTATGCGGAAAAGTACGCCCGGATCTTCAGGGCCCAGGGCTTCGGGCAGGGGGACCGGGTTGTGGTCTGTGCCTCCTACGGAATGAACGTGGGTGCAAATACCATGACCCTTGCGGCCCGGAAGCTCGGGATGGCAGTCATTCCCGAAGGAAAGTGCACCTTTCCCCTGAGGGTTATAAAAGCCTACAGCCCGACGGGGATTGTCGGAAGTGTTTTCAAACTTCTGGACCTTGCGAAGAGGATGAAGGCCGAGGGACTCGACCCTGAGGAAAGCGGGATTTCGAAACTGGTAGTCGGAGGCGAGGCCTTTGCCGAAGAGGCGAGAAGCTACCTTTCCGAAATCTGGGGCTGCCCTGTCTACAACACCTACGGGAGCACGGAGGGAACCATGTGCGGGGAGTGCACTGAACTTTCCGGCCTGCATGTGCCCGAAGATCTCCTGCACCTGGACGTCTACGACCCCGGGCTTAAGAGTTTCGTGCCTGACGGAGAATGCGGAAGGACTGTTTTGAGTACGCTCCTGCCGGTCGGGGAAAAGGCCGGAACCCTCCTCCTTAACTATGACACGGAAGACACCACAGTCGTCCTTACCCGGAAACCCTGTCCCTGCGGAAGAACGCATATGAAAATCATGACCCCACAGCGAGAGGCCGAAACTGTCTGGGCCGCAGGCACTCCCTTTAACAGGGTAGATGTCGAAAGGGGAGTTTTTCAGAGGGAAAACCTGGAATACCTTACCGGGGAATATGAGGCCTTCGTATACGGAGGAGAGGACGAGGGAGAAGTCACCCTCCGGCTCAGTCTGGAATGCGAAAACCCGGAGGCCTGCGACAGGACGCTTATAAAAGAGAATTTTCTGCGTTCTTTCCTGGGCTATAAGCCCCTGCTTTCCAGAGCTTCCGAAGAAGGGATTTTCAAAATACTCTTCAATTTCACGGGCCCCCGGGGACTTGAACTCCATAAGGTAAAGGGCAGGCCGAAGCGGCTTGTTGACCGCAGATAAAGACCGGGACGAAATGACCAGGAGTTTCCTTATGTGTCTGGGAGGCAGGAATGAAGTTTTATGACAGTCGTTTATGTGTCATTTTTTAGTTTCTTTGAAAGGATGCGAAAGCTGGTTAATAATAGTAGTTACGCACCTGAGGTGTAAATTATTAATTTCTCTTTTTACTGTATTATTAATTTCTCTTTTTACTG
>JAQVBP010000093.1:0-2802 GCA_028690255.1 Methanosarcinaceae archaeon | reverse complement strand
ATTATTAATTTCTCTTTTTACTGTATTATTAATTTCTCTTTTTACTGCATTATTAATCTCTCTTTTAGTCTATTCACATATTATTTATAGGAGTGTCATTCTATTTGCCGATTCATATTTTCTTATTTTTATGACATAACTGTATTTTAACTCTAAAATATTATATTTGATAAATAATATTACACAGTCGACCTCTTTTTAGTAAAATGAACTCAAATGCAGAAATTGGAAATTTTACTAATATTTTCAAGCATGGTTGGCTATATAAATATTCATGGCCCGATCTGTCCGCAACCCTTGCGCTCTTGAAAAGCTCTGCTCTTGTTGCCTTTTCAGGGGCTCTCAGGGTTCACCTGGCTTTTATTTTGCTTCAGGTCCAGTCCAGCCTTCTGACCTGTATAGGAGGCGGGCTTGTGGTATACACGGTTTATACGCTTGATAGGGCCCTTGAGTCCGAGGAGGATTCTGTTAACCGGCAGGAACTCAACGGCTCAAGACGGGGCGTCGGACTTGCGGTTGCTTTGCTGGCTTTTGTTGCCGGACTATATTTGCTGGCAAAAGAAGGTATATTCATGCTTGCCTTTCTGCCTTTTATTACCGGCTACCTTTACAGCAAGGGCCTTAAAATAGGAAAGTTCTCATTTAAACTTAAAGGCGGACTCGGGGGCAAGAACCTTGTCGTCGGAGTGACCTGGGGGGCCTTCATTGCAGGACTTGCGGGATTTGGTTCCGACCATCTGCTACCCATTTTTCTGGTATTCGCCTTCTTCGGAGTAAAGCTTTTCATAAACTCGACAATCTACGACTTTAAGGACATGAAAGGTGACACCTTCGCAGGTATCAGGACCCTTCCCGTTTGCCTTGGAATGAAAAATACCCGCTACCTGCTTACCTGCCTGCACCTGCTTTCCCACTCCCTTCTCGCCTTTGCTCTGGTGCAGGGAATGATAGCCTTCGAGCCCTTAATTGTTTTATACAGTCTCTTTAGTGGATTAATCTGCATCCTCAACTATACCAAACAGGAAGAAGAGGTACTCCCCAGCCAAAAAATAGAGCGTACCTTTCTGGTAGACGGGGAATCCACCTCAATCGTAGGGCTCAGGCTGGCTGCCAGGGCTCTTATGGGGTAAGCCTGTATTTCAGGACAGCTGTGTATGAAAAACCGGCGGAGGGGTTCCCCATCGCTCCCTATTTTATTAAAAGCTCACAGGGTTTCGATTCTCATTGATTTTTCCCTGTAGTAATTAAAAAGGTCCTCCCCCCACATAAGGGCCTCCGGATTGAAACCCACAAGGTCGTTTTGTGGGTCGTAGGTCCCGTTTTTGAAAAATAGGGAAAGAGAAAAGAATTTATCGGTTACCACAAATGCGAGTTTAAAGCTGTCAGCGAGATAGAGCTCGGTTTTATCGAATTCCAGAAACTCCTTTATTTCTTCAGAGTGTTCTTTCTTGAGCTTGAAAAAGACGTTTGGTGTAACTACAATGGATACGGAAATTCCTTTTCGGGCCATTTTCAAAAAAAAAGATGGGTAATGGGGGAGAAATATGGAGGAAAAACCCATGAAACGGCTCGAAGCTGTGATATTGTTCAGAAAGTTCTCGTGGGAGTCATATATGTTTTCATTTTCGTCCATTTCAATCCTGCATTCCCCAAGATCCTTAATCCGGTCAAGAAGGTTTTCGGGAATATGGGCAAGGTCGTGCTTTTTCCAGAAGTTTTCATTGGCTTCAATTGCATAAAGGGTTTTAAGGAAAGGCTCAAAATGCCTTGCAGTAACTTTTCCGATGGAGGTCAGGTAATAAAAGCCGTTTTCCCTGTAAATCAGGTTAGAGGTTTCCATTTCTTTCAGACGGGGGAGGATCTCAGGAGATTTTACATCGAAATGCTCTTTTATGTCCGAAAGGGTTCTTGGTTCTTCTTGCAGTAAAAAAAGCAGTTCTTTTCGTTTTTCAGAAAAAGTAAGTACGCTTAACAGTCCATTTGATTTCAATCAGATCACGATTCCTCAGGCAGGATGCCTGCAACTTTAGTCGTGGGAGGGATGTCGCCAACTTTCAGGCATTCCGTTCCACGTGTGGATTTCTCCACTCTGCTTTTGAAACAAGTTCCCGTAGCAGGTAACGTAGTTTTTTTAACTGTATCCCCTCGCCAATGCTGGATATGCTTGTCATGTGTAACACCCTGTCCTTACATCAGAACTTTAATGCTACACGATAGAACTACAAACTGAAGAAGCATTTGCAGGTATCATGACAGATCCAACATCGTCAATTAAGACTCAGGCTGGTCAATCAGGGCCTGCCGAAACAAGCCCCCCAATGAACGATAGCTAACAAAAAATCAATTATAATCTAAAAGTTATCTATAATGTTTGCGTTGGAATGCCTTTTGGCATATATGTTCTCCAATATTTCTACGGTTATTCCACAGAAATTGTATTTGCATTTATGTTGTTAGTTATAGTCACGCCTGCAATTATTGCAATAAAAAACACTTTGTAATTAATCGAGTAGTTGCATTTGCCCTCGTGACTATATTAAGAGTCATCAAACATTAGTTGATTACAATAATATTAAAGTTATTATCTAATATTAATATATTTGTAAAACCTCTGAACAATGCCTGATCTACTGGTGGAACCTTCCGGGGGGCAGTTGACTGAAAAAGAATCATGAGTGATGGAAATAGCGTTATTTGTTTTCCCGAACTCATATTGAGATAAATCAATAGGAATAGCCCTCGTATGTCCGTAAAAGAGGAGAGGATCTTATAGGGACCTTCCGTCGCTTCAATTCTTGCTTT
>JAQVBP010000092.1:5795-11653 GCA_028690255.1 Methanosarcinaceae archaeon | reverse complement strand
ATAAAATTAAAAAAAATAAATATTTAATAGAGTGAAACAAAATAGAGAAAATAATAATTATATGTATACAAGTACCTTCAAAAAAATAATTCCAGGGCCGGTAAATACAAAAATCCAACCCGAAACAAAAGCAAAGTGTCAACTACCCGCCACTAAACAGGCTGTCCGGCAATTCAATTTCAGGGCAAAAACATGTGAGAATAAAGGTATTTAAAGCATTTAAATTGAAAAAAATGGATTTTTATTAGGTATAATAGTAATTATAAGACAGCTTCTGAAGTCACGGGCATCCTGCCTGAGGAGTCGTGAAAGTAATGGAAAAAGAACTTATTGACCTCCTTTTCCTATCCAGAAAAAGAAAAGACCTTTTGATATTACTGAAGGATGGGGACAGAGATATTGATGAAATAAAAAACATTCTTCCTTTTAAACCGACCGCCCTGCTCCCCCAGCTCAAAAAATTGAAAGATGAAGAGCTGGTGCTTCAAGAAGGAAAAAATTACAGGCTTTCGATCATAGGTAAAATCCTGGTCGAAAAGATGAAGCCTTTGCTTGACCTCCTGGACGTTATCGAGGAAAACGAAGAATTCTGGCAGGAACGCAACCTTGAAGAGGTCCCTCTTCCCCTCCTGCACCGGCTAAACGAGCTGAAACCCTATACCCTGGTGGAACCTAACTCAAACAACATCTTCGATCTGCCGGAACTGTTTATAGAAAACCTCTCTAAATCGAAACATATCCTCTCCATGTTAACGTATTTTCACCCGCAATTCCCTTCAATCCTTCTGGAAAATAGGGATGAAGATACCGAAATAACCCTTATTTTAACGGAAAACCTTTTTAAAAGGATTAAAAAAGACTTTGAAAAAGAACTGAGCCGTTTTCTTGTGCGGGGAAAAAGAAAACTCTTTGTTTGCGACACCAACATAAAAATTGCGATGATCACCAGTACGGAAAGGTTCATGCTTGCGGGTTTCTTTGGACAGAAAAATACTTTTGACCAGAAAAACATACTGAGTTTCGAACCTACGGCCCTCCGGTGGGCCGGGGATCTTATCCTGCACTACAAAAAAGAGGCCAGGGAAATTACCGAAACCTGAGCTTTCTGAAGCTTAAATTCCTGAAACAGGAGAAAAAGAAAACTGCAAACGGAACCGCAGTTACAGCAAAAGTTAAATCGAAACAGGAGTATTTGCTCATCAGAAAGCGGAAAGGATTCCAGTAGAAGTCAAAAATATCCAGGGTCAATAACCCCCCACTAAAGTGGGAGGCTTGTTTCGGCAAGCCTTGATTGACCAGCTTAAGTCTTAATTGACTACGTTGGATATGTCACGATACATTTGGATGCTTCCTCAGTCCAATTCCCTATCGTGTAGCATTAAAAGTCCTGAGAGGTAGGGGCGGTGTGCTACACATGACAAGCATATTCAACATTGGCGAGGGGAGATAGTTTAAAAAACTACGTTACCTGCTACGGGAACTTGTTTCAAAAGCAGAGTGGAGAAATCCAAACGTGGAACGGAATGCCTGAAAGTTGACGGCATTCCTCCCACGACTAAAGTCGCAGGCATCCTGCCTGAGGAATCGTGAAAAAATATGAAACGAATTTCTGTGGAAAAGAAAAAATCATTGAGCTTCCTGAAACTTCTGGCAGCCCTGTTGCTGATCGCTTCAATAACGATGTCGGGCTGTGTTGATGATGGGAATATGGATGAGCCAGAGGACTCTGCAAAAGAGAACCCGAGCCAGGAAGAAAAAACTGCCGAAGAATACGAATACGGGATTGCCACCGTTGAAAACATAGAAATCTATATAATGGAATCTTTTCCAGTTCAGGTCAGTGTTGAGGTAAACGGCTACTTCCAGGACGGCTGCACGGAAATTGAAGCAATAAAAACCGAAAGATATGGAAACACCTTTGAGGCAAATATCAGCACAAAGAGACCAAAAGGCGCAATCTGCACCCAGGCAATAGTGCCTTTCACGAAGATGGTTTCCCTGGACGTCTTCGGACTTAGGGCAGGCAGCTATAATGTCAGCGTAAACGGGGTAACGGACTCATTCGAACTTGAGGTGGACAATATACCGGACGGAGAAACTTTTACAGAAGCCGACAACGGAAAGACCGTGAGCCTTGAAAACGGAGACATCTTTATCCTGGAGCTTCCTGAAAACCCTTCAACGGGATATTCCTGGGAACTTGGAATGAACATGGGCATTGATATTCTGGAAGAAGGATACATCCAGGACGAAAAGCCCCTGGAAATGGTGGGAGTAGGCGGAACTCATTTCTGGATAATAAAGGCAGATTCCAGCGGATCACAGAAAATAAGCGCGGTGTACAAACAGTTCTGGGAAGAAGAAACAGGGGATGAAGAGCGCTTCGAGCTCACAATTGAAGTCGTCTGAACTTTTTAGTGATCGCAGCTAAGGGGCTTGAATTCCGGCAACCTATGCCGGTTTCCCCCAGTTATTACTGGCCCCGGCTATCGCAGACGACAGGAAAAATTACATCTCCGGCCGGAAAGGACTGAAAACAATTCAATCCGACCGGAAAGGACTGAAAACAATTCAATCCGGCCGGAAAGGACTGAAAACAATTCAATCCGGCCGGAGGGCTTCTTTCAGTTCGGTAAGGCAGACATCGCAGATATAGGAGGTTCCGATCTGAGTGCAGCCGAGTGTTTTCACCCGGCTTTCCCCTCCTTCTTCCGGGCTTTCAGGATATCCTTCACAGTAGACCTCACAGCGCACCTCACAGTGGGCCCCGCAAAAAAGGCATTTTGTCATAGTATAATCTGGGTCTTTAAAGGTCAAATACGTATCTTTAAAAGTAAAGGCCTGAAAAAAAGTGACGAATTACGGAAAAATGGCGAAAACTATTTAAGTGATGGTAATGATGTTGACTTCGCTGTTTTAAAGAAAACATACCCAAAAACAAGCTCCGTAGCGGGGTGGGGTAGCCAGGAGATCCCGACGGGCTCATAACCCGTAGACCGATGGTTCGAATCCATCCCCCGCTATAAACTGTTTTTTGAATATGAAGACAGAGTAGTGAGATTGAGTTTTCACTATTTCACAGGAAATATACCTAAAACAAACATACCCTAAATCAAACTCCGTAGCGGGGTGGGGTAGCCAGGAGATCCCGACGGGCTCATAACCCGTAGACCGATGGTTCGAATCCATCCCCCGCTATTGCAACTATTTTTTGAATATAAAAACAAAGTAGTGAGATTGAGTTTTCACTATTTCACAGGAAATACCTAAAACAAACATACCCTAAACCAAACTCCGTAGCGGGGTGGGGTAGCCAGGAGATCCCGACGGGCTCATAACCCGTAGACCGATGGTTCGAATCCATCCCCCGCTATTGCAACTATTTTTAGCAACTTTTTTATAAACTTATTTTGCAATTCCTGTTTTTCAGGTATAATTGGGCCTGAGGTATTGAAAAGTTTAATTAGAAAGGATAACTTTCTTACACGTGATTAAACAAGAAGATTGTATTTCACCCAATTCATCCTTATTTGAAAAATTGTAAAGGACAATATTCTCATGGTAATGGACAAACTCGGGGATTCCCTGCAGGGGGCGCTCAAAAAGCTCGTGCGCGCGGGCAGGATTGACGAGCGCACCGTCAATGAAGTGGTAAAGGACATCCAGAGGGCGCTTCTTCAGGCAGACGTCAACGTGAAGCTGGTCATGGGGATGTCCAAGAAGATCAAAGACCGGGCAATGAAAGAAGATCCCCCGTCGGGCATGAGTCCGAGGGAGCATGTGATCCGCATAGTTTACCAGGAACTGATGGAGATCATCGGACAGGGGGCAGAAATCAAGCTCAAGCCTCAGACCATCATGATGGTGGGGCTTCAGGGGAGCGGGAAAACCACAAGTACCGCTAAACTGGCCCGATTTTTCCAGAAAAAGGGGTTAAAACCCGCAGTGATTGCCGCCGATACTTTCAGGCCCGGGGCCCACAAACAGTTGAAGATCCTTTCCGAAAAACTCAACGTGGCTTTTTATGGAGAAGAGGGAAATCCTGACGCCGTCGAAATAGTCAGAAACGGGCTCAAAGCTCTCGATAAATACGATGTGAAAATCGTGGACACGGCCGGGCGCCACGCCCTTGAGGCCGACCTGATCGACGAGATGGAACGGATCCATAAAATAGCAAAACCCGACCAGAAGTTCATGGTCCTGGACGCCGCAATCGGACAGCAGGCAAGCCAGCAGGCCCACGCCTTCAACGACTCGGTGGGAATCACAGGCGTTATCATCACGAAACTTGACGGGACTGCAAAAGGTGGTGGAGCCCTTTCAGCCGTTTCCGAAACAAAAGCCCCGATTGCTTTCATAGGGGTTGGGGAAACCCCGGAAGATTTCGAGAAATTCGAAGCCGATAGATTCATCTCAAGGCTCCTCGGCATGGGAGACCTCAAGAGCCTGATGGAAAAGGCCGAGGAAAACCTGAGCGAGGAAGACGTGGACGTCGATGCCCTGATGCAGGGGCGCTTCACTCTCAAGGACATGTACAAACAGCTCGAAGCCATGAACAAGATGGGGCCCCTCAAACAGATCATGCAGATGCTCCCCATGGGAATGGCAGGCGGCATGAAGGTCTCGGATGAGATGTTCAGGGAAACGGGGGATAAGCTCAAACACTACAGAATCATCATGGATTCCATGACCGAAGCCGAGATGCTTGACCCGAAGCTCATAGGCGGGACAAGAATCAAGAGAATTTCAAGGGGTTCGGGCTGCTCTCCGGAAGAGATCAGAGAACTTTTGAAATATCATAAAACAATGCAGACGGCCCTTAAAGGACTCAAGGGAGGGAAATTTAACCTCCAGAAAATGATGAAAAAAAAGATGGGGATGTGAAAATCCCTTTACCTGTTTTTTAAGCTATTTTTTAGACGGTTTTCGAGTTTTTAAGAAGTTTTTAAGAAGTTTTTAAGAAGTTTTTAAGAAGTTTTTAAGAAGTTTTTAAGAAGTTTTTAAGAAGTTTTTAAGAAGTTTTTAAGTTATTAACCTGACTTTTTTATATATTTAGTATTGCTCACAGACTTCAAAGAAATTCATGAATAGCTCTTCTCCTTTCTCGGTATGCGAGACCTCGGGATGCCACTGGACCCCGTATATGGGTTTTGTGGGGTGACGCATGGCCTCGATTTCACAGACGTCGGAACGGGCAAGGTGTATAAACCCTTCGGGAAGGGTGACCACTTCATCGGCATGGGAGGCCCAGACCGAGATTTTCGGGGCCATGCCTTTGAGGATGTCGTCTTCTTCAAGGATCTCGACATCGATTGCCGCATACCCGCCTTTTTGCCCGACCCGGGTTTCTCCCCCGTAGGCAAGAGCGATTGCCTGGTGCCCGAGGCAGATTCCCAGGATTGGCCTGTCAATCTGCTTGACGTAGTCGAAACCGAGCCCCGCACGTTCCATATCGGGGCCTCCGCTGAGAATAAGCCCGTCGGGCTCCTCCGCAAGGAGGACCTCAATAGGGGTCGTATTCGGGAAGATCTTTGTCTCCATGTCAAGATCCCTGACAGTCCGGTGGATGAGGTGGCAAAACTGCCCGTAATTGTTTATAACAAGAATTTTTAGTTCTCTCATACTACTTCCGTATCCTGAACTTTTACTGCTTTTAACTTGCTTTTACTCAATAAAACCCCTTCCCGCCAGTTTCTTCAAAGCCGGAGGGAACGAGGAAGGATAATCCTGCTGAATGATTTGAGTTTTACTTATTTTCCATCTATGCCGGTTTTATCCTATTTTAAGTATCCCTTATCATATAATTTGAAGAAGAAAACAAAGAAGAAGAAGAAGAAAACAAAGAAGAAGAAGAAGAA
>JAQVBP010000092.1:4415-5695 GCA_028690255.1 Methanosarcinaceae archaeon | reverse complement strand
AGAAGGGAAAATAATATAACAAGCATTGTTATACATAAGTGTACAAGATTGGTTACTGAGTGGAATTCGGATAACCCGGATAGCCGGGAAAGCCAACATAACTTTAAATATAAGTTGTGTGCTACTATGTGACATATTAGCATGGCAAACGCCCGGGTCTGAGTCCCGGAAGAAAAAGAGGGAGCATGATGTCAGAAATTGGCAAAAAAATTCGCATAGAAAGACTGATGAACCGGGAAAGTAGAAATATGGTCATAATTCCCATGGACCATGGGATGTCCGACGGCCCCATTGAAGGGCTGATCAACATCACCGATACCGTAAACAGGGTCTCGGAAGGCGGGGCAAACGCCGTCCTCATGCAAAAGGGTATGGTTAAATACGGACACCGGGGATACGGGCACGACATAGGGCTGATCGTCCACATAAGCGCCTCCTCTTCCCTGAGTCCGGACCCCAATGCCAAAGTACAGGTCTGCACAGTGGAAGAAGTGATAAAAATGGGTGCGGACTCCGTTTCAATGCATGTCAACGTGGGGTCGGAAACCGAGAGTTCCCAGCTTGAACAGCTCGGGGCCATTGCCAGGGACTGCACGGAATGGGGCATGCCTCTGCTTGCCATGATGTACCCCCGAGGAAAAAAGATCGTAAACCCCTACGACCCAGAAAAGGTGGCCCATGCCGCCAGGATAGGAGCCGAACTCGGAGCGGACATTATAAAAACCGTCTACACCGGAGACGTTGACAGTTTCAGAACCGTGGTCCGGGGCTGCCCCGTACCCGTGATTATTGCAGGGGGACCGAAAACCGGAAATGACCGGGATTTCCTGAAAATGATCGAAGAGGCAATGGAAGCCGGAGCCAGAGGAGTTGCGATCGGAAGAAATGTCTTCCAGCACAGGACTCCGGTCAAACTTACAAGGGCAATAACCGAGATCGTGCACGGAAGGAAATCCGTGGACGAGGCCCTGGAACAGATGAAATAAAAATGGAATAAATCCCGGATAAAACAGGGAAAAACCTGGAATAAAAATAGAATTAATCCGGAAAACCCCGGAAAACCCCGGGATAAAAACAAACATGGAGTGTTGGTTTTTGGAAAAGAAAAGCGTCTGGATAAAAGCCGATGAAGGCGGCTGGGAAGAGAAAAAGGACAGGATTACCACGGGCCTTGAATCCGGAGCTGACTTTGTGTTAGTAAACGCAAAAGAAGTGGATAAAGTCCGGGAACTCGGGAACATAAAGGTGGCCGCCTTTGCCAGCGAAAAGGATTCCGGAGC
>JAQVBP010000092.1:2413-4315 GCA_028690255.1 Methanosarcinaceae archaeon | reverse complement strand
TCCGGAGCTGACTTTGTGTTAGTAAACGCAAAAGAAGTGGATAAAGTCCGGGAACTCGGGAACATAAAGGTGGCCGCCTTTGCCAGCGAAAAGGATTCCGGAGCCGACATAACAGTAATCGGGAAAAGGGGGGAAGGAGACGGAACAAAACCTTTACCTTCCGAGCCAGGGAGCTCTTCCGACCTCAAAACTGCGGCTCTCCTGAAAACTAAAGGCCTCCGGGTCGGGGGCTATGTCCTTATAAAAGACCGGCACTACGAACAATTTGCCGCAGAACTCGGGAAAAGCTGTGACTACCTGATAGTTGCGGCCACGGACTGGAAGGTCATTCCACTGGAAAACCTGATAGCCGAACTGCAGCAGCAGAAGGTAAAGATTATTTTCGGGGTAAAAAGCGCGGAAGAGGCAAAACTCGCCCTCCAGACCCTGGAAGTCGGGGCAGACGGGGTCTTACTGGACAATTCGGACCCCGACGAGATCAAAAAGACCGTCAGAGCCGCAAGGGAAATGGAAAGCGGAAAGACCGAACTTGAAACCGGAACCATTAGCCGGGTCAAACCCCTGGGTATGGGAGACCGGGTCTGCGTGGACACCTGCAACCTCATGCAGCCGGGAGAGGGAATGCTGATAGGCTCTCAGGCAGGCGGGATGTTCCTTGTAAATTCCGAGTCCGAAGACAGCCCATACGTTGCAGCAAGGCCTTTCAGAGTAAATGCCGGAGCCGTTCATTCTTATATAAAAATCGGGGAAAAGACCCGCTACCTCTCCGAACTCCGGACCGGAGACGGGGTTACAATCGTAAATGCAATCGGAGAACAGCGGGAAGGCATTGTCGGGAGGGTAAAGATAGAAAGCCGGCCCCTCATGCTGATAGAGGCCAAAGTTGGAGACAGGACCGTAAGCGCAGTCCTGCAAAACGCCGAGACCATAAAGCTTGTCGGAAAAACCGGAACCCCCATATCGGTTGCGAAACTCAAGGAAGGGGACGAGGTCCTTGTCCGGCTTGAGGAAGGAGCCAGGCATTTCGGAAAGAAGATCGAGGAAACGATCATAGAGAAGTAACTATCATTCAGCCATGCCAGCCATAGGACCCTTCAACCCGGAAAAAAAAGCCGCAATTGTGGCAACAATTGGCGAAAACCCTCTGGAAACCGCAAAAAAAGCAGCCGCTCTCGGGGCCGACGTTCTGGAACTCCGGCTGGACCTTGCCGGAATTAAAACCCCGGAAGCTGCGGCCGAAATGATCGGGAAGCTCAAAGCCGAAACCGGGCTTCCGCTGCTCGTAACCAACCGCTCTCCCGAAGAAGGCGGAAAAGGGGAAGGAAGCGAAGAGGAACGAATCGGGCTCTTAAAAGCCCTGTTTTTTTCAGAGGAAAAGAGAAAAGGAGCATCTGCTCCTGACTCCGGTTCCTTTTTCACCTGTCCCGATGCCGTGGACATCGAACTTTCGGCCGAAAAAAAGCTCAGGGAAGACCTTATTAAAGCCGCAAAAGAGCAGAGAAAAACCGTAATCGTATCCTATCACAATTTTTCAAAAACGCCCCCTGTTCAGGAGATGAAAGCAATTCTGGAAGAAGCTTTCCGCGCCGGAGCCGATATCGCCAAAATTGCGGTCATGCCAGAGTCCCTGGAAGACGTCCTCTCCCTGCTTCGGGTCACCCTGGAGGCCAGGAAGAAAAACAGACCGGTCTGCACCATCTCAATGGGGGAACCTGGAAAACACACGAGGATTATCGCTCCCTTTTACGGCTCCGTGCTGACCTACGCCTCGGTGGAAAAAGCTGCGGCTCCCGGACAGCTCAGGGTGGATAGAGTAAAAAAGGCAATGGAGCTTCTGGGCGAAAACGAAATAAACTGCCGGAAATAAGAAGATTTGCCGGAAATAAGAAGATTTGCCGGAAA
>JAQVBP010000092.1:0-2313 GCA_028690255.1 Methanosarcinaceae archaeon | reverse complement strand
TGCCGGAAATAAGAAGATTTGCCGGAAATAAGAAGATTTGCCGGAAAAGTGGATAAACAAAAAAAAGAAACGGTGAAGCTTATGAAAAAGGTATTCGGGGTCTTCGGGGACCCCATAGGGCACTCCCTCTCCCCGCTGATGCATAACGCCGCTTTTTCGGCTCTTGCTCTGGACTGCGCTTACCATGCTTTCAGGGTCCGGCCGGAAAAACTGGAAAAAGCTGTTCTGGGAGCCGAAGCTATGGGTTTTGGAGGAGTCAACCTGACCGTACCCCTGAAAGAAAAGGCCCTTGAACTGGACTGTATCGAGCCCGACCCCCTCGCTAAAAAAATAGGAGCCGTAAACACCCTGGTTTTCCGGGAAGAAGGAGAAGGGGGAAGAAAAATCAGGGGATACAACACCGACGGGCTCGGGGCAAAGCAGGCCCTTCTGGATTTTGCAGTGGAAATAAAGGGGTCAAAAATTTTGATTGTGGGAGCGGGAGGCGCAGCCCGGGCCATAGGCTTCCGGTTTGTCGAGGACGGAGCCGAAGTTATAATCGCCAACCGGACGGAAAAAAAAGCAATTGCGCTTGCCGGGGATATAGCAGGGACCATGCCGGAGGGAAGAATCCGGGGCACAGGCCTTTCCGGACTGGACACCCTCGTCAGGGAAGCCGATGTCCTGATAAACGCCACGACCCTTGGGATGTACCCCAACTTAAATACAAGTATCGTGGATGCCGGAGCCCTTCACCCGGACCTTGCCGTTTTTGATATTGTCTACAATCCTCTGCAAACAAAGCTCCTGAAAGATGCGGAAGCCGCAGGGGCAAAAGCCGTGAGCGGAGCCATGATGCTGGTCTACCAGGGTGCGGAAGCTTTCAGGCTCTGGACAGGGATTGAGCCCCCGGTGGAGCTTATGAAAAAGACGGTGCTGGAGGCTCTGGGGACTTGAAGCGAACCTCAGCCCCGGAGCCAGGGGACAAAAAAAGGGAAATGGAAAAGAAAAAGGAAATGGAAAAGGAAAAGGAAAAGGAAAAGGAACCTGGCCGTTCCAAAAAAGTCCTGATCCTTGGAGGCACCGGGGAAATGGGGCAGTGGTTTACCCCTTTTTTCAGGGAAGAGGGGTACGAGGTTACGATCTGGGGAAAAGGAGGGAAGGTGGAAATTGCCGAGCGGCTGGGAGTCCCCTATGCCTTCGACCTGGAGGCTGCAATTTCCGAAAGTGACATCGTAATAGTTTCCGTCCCCATCAGCGTAACTGAAAAAACAATTGCAGAAACCGCCCCGAAGATGAAAGAGGGAAGCCTTCTCATGGACCTGACCTCGACCAAGGTAAGGCCCCTGGAGGCCATGAAAAAATTCGCCCCGGCAGGAGTAGAAGTTCTGGGCACGCACCCCATGTTCGGGCCCACGATCCCAGGCATCCGCGGGCAGACCGTTATCCTTGTGCCCGGGGAAGGCTATTCTGAAAAATGGTTTCCTGAAATAAAGGAACTTTTCGAGAGAAAGGGAGCCCATGTCCAGGTCACGACTGCGGCCGAACATGACCGCCTGGTCTCTGTCGTGCAGGGACTTACCCATTTTGCCTATATCAGCATAGGGACAACCGTCGAAAAGCTCGGTTTTGATGTGAAACGGTCCAGAAAATTCGTAAGCCCGGTCTACGACATCATGCTTGATTTCGTGGGGAGGATTCTCGGGCAAAACCCATACCTTTATGCCCTCATCCAGATGGAAAATCCTGCCGTGCTCGAGGTGCACGAAGCTTTCATTTCGGAGTGTGAAAGGCTCTCGGATCTTGTAAAGGCCCATGACCTGGAAGGCTTTGCAGGAGCAATGAAAGCCGCATCCAGGCACTACGGGGACACGGCCCATGCCCTCCGCCGCTCGGACAAACTGATCAACACCAGGATTGCCGAATCCGAAACCCTTCTGAACTCCGTCGGAAAGCCCTTCGGCTTTTACCATGTATATTCCGAAAAAACCCATGTGGGAATCCTTGAAAAAGTAAGCCCGGATGAGGTAACTCTCTCAAAGCTGCCCTCAAAAGGCACGGCCCCGGAGATTAAACAGGGAACTCTAAGGCTCAAGCTTGAAAACCTCCGCTTCCTTTCGTATGAAGAACTCAGGGCCTGGAAAAAAGAGAATCTGCAGCACACGAAAAGGGACCTTTCGGTCCTGATCCCCAGGGGAGCAGATCCCGAAGTCATCCTGCAGGTGATTGCCGGAAACTGCCACCTTGCAGCCGCTGAAATCAGCGACATTTACCCTGAGGTCCCGGGAACAGATATGCCCGGCGTGACCTTCCGGATAACGGTACTCGGAGACA
>JAQVBP010000091.1 GCA_028690255.1 Methanosarcinaceae archaeon | reverse complement strand
TCGGGGATCTGAGGATCTACATTCCACCTGAAGCCATTGCAAATAATTCCTGGCCTTCCTGTGGCACGAAAGTTGAAGAGGGGGACCTTGATGCTGTTTATACCCTCAGTACTCCGATTAACCCTGCCAACGGTCAAATAGGTGTAAGAATTGGTTTCCACGACTTCAGTGGTGGTAATGGTGTATTTGACGGAATGGACAGTGCTTACATAGACATTGTAAACATATCAGATGGGTCGCCGGGTAGAGTTGATAACGGAGATGTGAGGATCACACCCTCGCCCAACGTCCCTGAAGGTCACCCGGATTTCAAGTATCCGGCGAATACCAAGGTGATTAATGACCTGGACCAGGGGATGCCCCTCCTATATCCGCCTCAACCCGGCCTGATCAAATTCTTTGATATAAACAATGCAGCTGGCCAGCCGGGATATGATATTTCGGACCCTCTTTATGTGGATATGGACTATAACAGCATAATATCAATTTATGATATCAGGCTGACTCCGAGAGAGGAATATGGCTATAAGGCCTACACTACAGTCGGGGCAGGAGATTCGGATCTGTATGACCCATGGCCTTTCTGGCCGGTCGGGGGATTTACTACGACGCCCGCAAATCTGACCGGATACCTCGACGATGATTGCAGTGGTACCTGGACCTGTACGGATAAGCTCTACCTTGAGCAGCCGATCTATAACATTACTACCCAAACACTGCTCGGATTCGATCGCTTTGTAACCATCGGGGATGTGAGGCTCTATATCCCGCCGGAAGCGGTCGCAAATGAGGGCTGGCCTTCCTGTGGGACAAAGGTTGAACTGTGTGATATCGATGCAGTTTATGTGCTGAAGACCTTTGGCATAGAAGATGCAGCCCTGAAATTCTACGACTATGACGGGGACGGGGGTTTTGATAATGGGGATACCCTGTACATAGATGTTGACAACAGCAATAATGTAATCGAAGCCGGAGATCTCAGGCTCACCCCATGGCACAACGTGCCGGCGGATGATCCGGATTTCAAATATCCGGCTAACACCAAGGTGGCTAACGACCTTGACCTGAACAAGCCGTTAATCCCACTCACTGTAAATCTGTCTGTTAATTATCTGGGGTATAACGTAGCATACTTTGACATAAACGGTGATGGGACTCTGGACCTTGAAGACCCGTTCTACATAGATATTGCTCCTCTCGGGCATGTTTCACTCTTTGACGTCCGGCTTACTTCCACGGCAGGTCATGATGCATACACTTCCGTGAGAGCAGGAGATTCTGACCTGATTGAAAACAGAGTATTAACCGTACATCCTTTAGGAGGGGCAATAAGCGAATCCATCGGGTATGTTGATTCCGATTGTACTGACACCTGGACATGTGTGGACAAGCTTTACCTGAACCAGCAGTTCCCACCCTTGCCGGTGCCAATTCCAGGGCTTGTAGGTTTTGTTACCATAGGTGACATGAGGCTTCACAGCCCTCCAGGGAAAGTTGAGGGGGAAACCGGAGGGGAGAGCAAGCACTACAACCCGTATGATAAGGACAGGGACTGCATAATTGATATATCCGAATTAATGGACGCAATCGGAGACTGGAAGGCCGGATCTCTGCCTATAGGAGAACTGATGGATATTATTGGCTACTGGAAGACAGGATCTGCCTATTGCTAAGCTGTATGAGAGGCAGTAAACTGCCTCTCAGATATAATTATTTGGAGAAATGATGATGAAAAAATCATTAATAGCTATTGGAATTGTTGCGATGCTGCTCTTAGCAACCCTACCTCTGGCAGCCGCATCTTCATCTAATGTTCGCAGGTTTCTTCCTTCAGGAGATCAGGCTGCCGGGTCAACGATTACTGTCTATCTGAACGTGACGGTTGATCCTGTTACCTCCACATACTATGCCATTGACGAGTTTGTTCCTGCAGGATGGATTATAACCGATGCCAGTGACGATGGAGATTATACAAGTGATCCCGGGCACGTCAGGTGGGTGGTTATAAATGGAGCGGTAGATAAAACATACAGCTACAGGGTACTGGTTCCGGGGGATGCCGGGGGTGCGCACTTTTTTACCGGTATTTTCCAGATGGAGGGTATGGAAGACTCGGCAGCAATCGGCTGTGATACCCGGGTTCGGCTAGGAGAACTTGCAGAAGATGTCCCCCTATCTGTGGGCTGGAACTTCGTATCCGTTTCGTACACCCTGGCAGACCCCGGTTTTTCTTATGTTATCAGGGACCTGCCTGTTGATGCAGTCCTGGGTTATGACGCAATAAACCGGACGTGGGAACACTCTATGGATCTTGTCTGGATGCCACGGAAGGAATACTGGGTCCATGCCACGGAAGCTTGTTTCATCCCGGCTGAAAGGCTTGCTAAGGCCCCTCTTTCAAACTCAGGGAAAAAACAATAACAATATTATATATTTTTATTTTTTAAATAGTATTTTTACTCCTTTATAAGGGAGCTGATGGTCCATCTGTATTCGGTTGATATTATTTTAACCAACAAACTGGGGTCCTAAGCTTCTTTTTTCTATTTTTTGCTAATTTTTTAAATTGACCTGCAAATCAAGTTAAAGAACCAAGGATGGACACGGATGGATACAGATTTAGATAATCCGTGTTCATCTGTGTTCATCTGTGTTCATCTGTGTTAATCCGTGGTTTATCGCTAAAACACATTGGAAACTTGATCGTAAAAACATCAACCGATAAACAGCGGACCATCAGCTTCACAGCAGTATATTGAAAAGATAGCCCGTAAAGATAATCGAAACTGCCACAATCGCAACGAAAATCCCTATAAGCTCTTTTTTCAGCACCTTTTTCAGTATGATCATTTCGGGAAAAGAAACGGCCGTAACCGACATCAGAAAGGCCAGGGAGGTTCCTACGGGAAGCCCTTTTCCTATCAGGCTTTCCACGATTGGGATCATGCCCATTACGTTTGAGTAGAGGGGGACTCCCAGGATTACCGCAAGCGGGACGGCAAAGAGGTTGTCCTTGCCTGCGTATTGTTCGAGGAGGCCTTCGGGGGCATAGCCGTGGAAAATCCCACCGATTGCAACCCCTATGATTACGTAAACCCAGATCTTACCAACGATTTCTTTGACACCTTCAAAGGCGACAGCGGTCCTTTCTTTACTGCCCAGGTTCCCGGAACCGCCTGCCTGCTGGCCCACTTTTATTTTGTAAACGAATTCCTCAACATACTTTTCAAGTTTCAGGACCCCAATCACGTAACCGCCAAAGACCCCGAGCACGACGCCCGAGACCGCGTAGATTGCGGTGGCCTTAAAACCGAGCGTGGCCCAGAGCACGGCAACCGCCGCTTCGTTTACCAGAGGGGAGGTGATCAAAAAGGAAAAGGTCACTCCCAGGGGGACTCCGGCTTCCACAAAACCTATGAAAAGGGGGACGGACGAGCAGGAACAGAAAGGTGAAACCGTTCCTATCAGGGAGGCCAGAAGGTGGTAACGGAGCCCTTTCTTACCTCCAAGTACCTTCCTTGTTTTCTCCGGGGTGATATAGGTCCTTATGTAGGAGATGGCAAAGATCATCACGGAGAGCAGGACGAAGATCTTCAGGACATCATAGATAATAAAGTTAACACTGGCTGCAAGGTGTGTTTCCGGGGTGATGTCGAGCACCCCGTAGGTCACTTTGTCTGCAATCCATTGAAGAGGGTAAAAGATGTCAGTCATTTTTGTTTCCTTCTTTTAGTTTTATTCCCCGTATTTATCAGGGGTACGAGGGCATTTTAACAATGTATCAATATATATTGATATGATTGTGCATGCCATATAAAGCTTTTGTTTGAGGGAAACCGGGTTGTGAACTACCTCCACCTAAAGCAGAAAGATACATATGAGTTACGCACTTGAGGGGTAAAACCAGGCACATTAAAGCCTGTTATGAATATTGTGCTTAAGACAGTTCGGGGCTTCATACTACTTGTTTTTTTTTGATTAAGTGCGCAAGTCCTAAAGAAAAATCAAAGCTTATTCTGATCCCGAAGCGAAACCTGAGGAATCAAAAAATACAGATAGGTTTCAGAATAAAGATTTAGACTATGAATGGACCCAAAAAAATGTTCAAAAAGGGGAAATTAAGAAAGAAGAAAAGTGAAGAGATCTCTCACCCCCATAAGAGACCCCCCACTTGCGGGAAACCGGAGAAGGTCCAAAAACTCCAGTCCCTGCGGTTCATCGTAATTGGATAGCCTGATCCTCAGGATGCAGCACAGGAGGAAAAGGAAGCATTATGTGGGAAAGGGACATGCCCTTTCCAGATAAACGGGGTTCTCGAAACGAGATATCAAAACCCGATTCAAAAGCCATAACATTTCCTGAAAAAAGATTCAAGAACAGTCTGACCATTCCCCCGTTTATAATCCTTTTCAATTCCCGATCTAAACATTGAAAATACACCCTTATCAAAGGCCTCTTCAGTGAACTACCGCTCGGCTGAAGACCGACCGGCTTCCTGCTTCATACCCCGGAGCAAACTCCACGAGTCCACAGGCTCTTCCCACCGTCCCGGCGGTGCATCTTTAATTAGTTCCTTTTGCTTGGCTATTTTCCAGTTACACTGGAAATCCCACAAATTTCCAATTTGTGCGATCGCAAAAGTGAGTGGTACTAAATCAGTACGTTAATATATTAATTTTGGCACTAAGCCAATATTGAAAAGTGGACGCTTATATCCCCGAAGCTAAAGACTTCGGGGTTTTACGCTGCATTCTATAAAGAAGCATGGTATGCCAGTGTGAAGTTTGAACCCCCGTCCAGCCCACGACACCCTTAGCTCCCATAATTATCAGGTGATGATATGATTGGATATACTGATATATAAAATTTACGGAAATTTATAACAAATAATCATTAACAATCATACAATACTAAGAAAGAAATAGAAGAAAAAGAACGAAACGTAATACTAAAATTGAAAAAGATGCTACCCGGGAGGAAGGAGGAGTTAACTGATTTTATAAGATGAAAAAAGAATAAAAAAATGGAAGAGGGAGAATTTTACTTAAATTTATTTTTTCCCCAGTTCCTTTGAGCGTTCACTTGCTCGAATCACGGCATTCATAAAGGCGGCCCTGATCCCGGCCTCTTCCAGAACGTGGACCCCCTGGATGGTCGTGCCCGCAGGGGAAGTTACCATATCCTTTAGTTCCCCGGGATGCAGACCGGTTTCAAGCACCATTTTTGCGGCCCCGAGCACGGTCTGTGCGGCGAGGGTAAGAGCGCTTTTCCGGTCAAGCCCCTCATAGACGCCCCCGTCAGCCAGAGCCTCGATTACCGGAAAAATAAAGGCAGGACCGCTTCCCGAAAGCCCTGTGACCGCATCCATCAGGTGCTCGGGCGTCCTGACGGCTGTGCCGACCGCAGAAAAGAGTTCAAGTGCGATTTCCAGGTCCTCGGGACTTGCGTTTGTACCGGGGGCGATTCCGGAAGCGGCCTCCGAAACCGTGGCCGCGATATTGGGCATCACCCGGATGACCCGGCAGCCCTTGGGAAGAGCTTTTTCATAGGTTTCCAGGGGCACTCCTGCCGCAATCGAGATTACGAGTTTGCTGCTGTCTATTTCCGGTCTGAGTTTTTCAAGCACTGCTCCGAGGATCTGGGGTTTTACGGCAAGGACTATGATATCGGAATCCCTGATGATCGGGATGTTGTCCGTGGAAACCCTGATCCCCAGTTCATCCCTGAGGGCATTTAAGCCGGGCTCATAAAGGTCGCTTGCTCCAATCTGGGCAGGCTGTACGATTCCTGCTTTTATTATACCCTGCATGAGGGCAGAACCCATCTTGCCTGCTCCTATAAACCCGAGCTTTTTGTTTTCAAGTGTCATAAGAATATCTCCGCTTTTTTAGAAAAATTCAGATTTAAGCTGAAGGTTTTGAATCTTTATGGATAATTGATTCGGGCCTTTCCAGAAAACCGATATTTTCTTTCTTTATTACATTATCATAATTTCTGCAGCCAGAAAAACCCTCAAAACCAAGGAGCGCCTCTATCCGGTCAGTTTGGGCTCCCATAATTATTAAAAGTTCTTCAGAGCTGTAATCCGTAATTCCGTTTGCAAAGGCTTTGCCCTCACATACGATTTTTACTATATCGCCCCTTTTAAAGCTCCCGCTTACTCCCACTATCCCTGCGGGAAGCAGGCCCCTGTTTCTAAGAACTGCGTCCTTTGCTCCCCTATCCACCTCAATTTCCCCTGAAGTTCTGGAAAAAATGATCCAGCGAGTCCGGTTTTTCGGGATATGACTCTCCGAGAGGAAAAGGGTACCTATATTTTCACCCGCAAGGACCCTCGTAATGACATCTTCGACTTCACTGTTTGCAATCACCGCATAGCAGCCAGCTATGCTGCAGATCTTTGCGGCTTTGAGCTTCGTCCGCATGCCCCCGACGCCCTTGAAACTTGTCGGGTCCCCTCCGTAACTTTCGATTTCGGGGGTTACCTTTTCGACCGTATCCAGGAGCTTTGCGTCAGGGTGCATTTTCGGGTTTTTATCGAAAAGCCCGTCAATATCCGAAAGAATCAACAGGAGATCGGCCTCGATTTTGCTTGCGACCATGGCGGAAAGCCTATCATTGTCCCCGAAGATCGTATCTATCTCATTCGTACAGGTACAGTCGTTTTCATTAACGATAGGCACCACTCCGTAGTCCAGCAGAGTGGTGATACTGTTTCTAAGGTTCAGGTAGGTTACCCTGTCCGAATAGAAATCATAGGTCAGGAGGATCTGGGCAACCTTTATCCCGTACTCTGAAAAGGCCCGGCTCCAGTCCTGCATGAGAATACTCTGCCCAACGGCTGCAGCCGCCTGCCTGATCGGGATTTCTCTGGGTTTGGGTGCAATTCCCAGTTCCTGAAGTCCAACCCCGATTGCTCCGGAACTTACAAGGATTACTTCCTTTCCCTGTTTTCGCAGTTCGGAGACCTGGGCTGCAATCCGGGACATAAAACCCAGGTCCACGCTACAGTTCTCTTTGGTGCTATCGCAGTCCTTCCTTGTAATCGAGGAGGTGCCTATCTTGATAACGATTCTGTTTACATCACGGAAATACTGATTTCGGTCTGTCAAAAGTAAGGCCTCTGAAGAGTCTTTTTGGGACGGCAGCAAGGACTGGAAAAAGAAAAGTAAAGACGGAGGGGGACCCCCAGCCTCCACAACAGTTCGCTGCAGTCATTCCTTTTTCATAATTTTTCGGTTCTGCCACATTTCGATACATTACAATTATTTAAATGTATTAATACAGCATCCGAATCCGGGGATTTTCCTTATATTCGCTTTTTTAATTAATGTCCTTAAACTTAAGGTCAAGTTTTCTGTGGGTAAAAGGCTTTGCGTCCTTTCCGGCATAATCAGCTACAATATGCCCATTTCCCATGAGGATGTACTTGTAAATAAGGAGCCCTTCCATGCCGGTGGGCCCGCGGGAATGAATCTTGTTAGTACTGATCCCAACCTCGGCCCCTTTTCCGTAGCGATAGCCATCTGCAAAGCGAGTAGAACTGTTGACCATGATGCTTGAAGAGTCCACAAGCCCTATGAACGTCCTTCGTCTCTCGTCCTTTTCGGTGATGATCCCGTCCGAGTGATGAGAGCCGTAGCTGTTGATATGCTCAATTGCTTCCTTGATGGAATCCACGATTTTAATGGAAAGGATCAGGTCATTGTACTCAAGGCCCCAGTCCTCCTCCGTGGCTTTTGAGAGCTCGGTAAAGCCCATTTCTCGAAGGAGTGCATAACTTGCCTCGTCACAACGCAGTTCCACCCCTGCCTTCAGGTACATTTCCGCCATTTTCGGGAGGAAAGTCTCTGTAATTTTGCGGTTCACAAGCAGAGTCTCGATGGCGTTGCAAACGGCAGGATACTGGACTTTCGCATCAAAACAGACCTTCCAGGCCGTCTCAAGCCCCGCAAACTCATCCACATAGAAGTGGCAGATCCCGCTTGTGTGCCCCAGAACCGGAATCTTTGTGTTGTCCTGGATGAACTTAACAAACTCGTTGGACCCACGCGGGATCAGGAGGTCTATGTAGGCGTCAAGGGCAAGGAGGTCCATGACTTCTTCTCGGGTCTCCATCAACTGAAAAGCTCCGGAAGGCATGCCTTCGGTTGCCTCGATGGCAGTGGTGAGGATACTGAAGATAGCCCTGTTCGATTCTCTGGCCTCGCTTCCACCCTTGAAAATCGTCGAGTTCCCGCTTTTAAGACAGAGGGACATTACCTGGGGCACGACATCAGGTCTGGATTCGAAAATCACTCCTATCAGGCCAATTGGGGCACTTACCTGGAAGAGGTTCAGGCCTGAGTCCAGTTCGAGTGCGGAAAGGGTTTCCCCTACCGGGTCATCAAGTTTGATCACGTCTTTGATTCCGGCAATCATGCCGTCAATCTTGGAGTTAGTGACCTTTAATCTGTCAACGAGGGCCTGGGTGAGCTTTCCGGTTTCTTTTAATTCCTTTGCTGCCAGAAGGTCCTTTGCATTTGCTTCAAGGACCTCTTCCCTATGGCTGTCAAGGGCCTCGGCCATGGCCAGAAGAGCCTGGTTCTTAAGCTCCGTCCCCAGACTCGCAAGTTCGATAGAAGCTTTTTTTGCAGTAATTACTTTCTTTTCGATATCTTTAACCATTCAATCACCACTCAATCAAAAAACGTACATGTTATTTTTGAATAACATGCACAAAAAATGAAAGTACACATTGCACATTCATGCTAAATAATCAAGTGAACTGCCCGTGAAATCTAAAAATTAAACGAGCTTCCTGCCTCATTCTCCAGAGCAATCTCCACAAGTCCACAGGCACTTCCCACCGTTTCGGCAGTGTCAAGTTACGATCAGATTTAGATCATGTAATGCAAATTTTTTGATGTTGATTGCAGCGTTTATACCAATACTCATGAAATATCCCACATTGAAGACATTTTCATCAGTTATCTTTCAGAGTTATTTTCGAATTATTGGAACCGCAAACACTGTATAGTTAACTCCTTAATTCCAAGATTTTAAGCGTATAATTCAACATCTCGGGACCTTATGCACCTAAAAATGCAGGACGTATAGTCACGCTTGCATTCGATGCGACAAAAATTACATGATGGTTTATATTTTGTTGTCGCATTACTCATGCTCGTGACTATAGGTTAGCTGTGTTTATCGGTTGTTTAACCTTTGGATATTGGAATCGATGTAACTGTTATTTACGATACTGAAATATATGATACAGCAAAGTTATAGATAAAAGATATCATTTCTTGGACCCAATGAATCAAAGAATATTTAAAGAGTTATAATAATATTGCATTCTAAAAGACAGTTTATTAAAAATCAATTCAATGATTTATAATATCCAATGAATTAAAATGAATCGTTGAAAACGCTTATACTTAAGCTTACCCTTTTAAAAGCCCCAACAATAAAGTAAAAAATGTTATAATAAATATATATGCATAAAAATATATAATTCTCCGACATATCAATAATATTTCAAAAAGAATATATACAATACGTTAAAAGATAAAGAGTATGTTATCCTGAAAACCCAGGATGGCAAAAGAACGACACGTTAAGGATTAGTCAATAACCCCCTACTAAAAAGTGGGAGGCTTGTTTCGGCAAGCCCTGATTGACCAGCCTGAATCTTAATTGGCTACGCTGGACATGTCATGATACGTTTGGATGCTTCCTCAATCAATTACCTATCGTGTAGCATTAAAAGTCCTGAGAGGTAAGGACGGGGTAATACACATGACAGGCATATCCAACCTTGGCGAGAGGAGATAATTAAAAAAATACGTTACCTTCTACGGCAACTTGTTTCAAAAGCAGAGTAGAGAAATCCAAACGTGGGACGGAATTCCTTAAAGTTGACGACCTTCCTCACATGACTAAAGTTGCAGGCATCCTGCCTGAGGAATCGTGAAGCACCTATAATTTTTGGTCTGTATTTTCAAATAAGCTCAAAAACTCTAATTATTAAAAACACACATAAAATTCCCGAATACAGGCACAAAAAATGAAAGAATGCATGTACACATAGACATTCATGCAAAATATGTTTGCAATGCTCCCGGACATATAAAAATTATTATTGCATGAGGGCATAATAAAGAAGTTGTGCTGGCATGGAAATGTGAAATCGGCATTAGTGTAGCGTCAACCCCCAGGCATTGAATAATTATGAATGATTATAATCTGTTTCATACGGCATTATTTGGTCTGGCATGACACTAGATACAGGCTACAACTTTCTAACATGATATAGACTCGTACAAAGATTATTATAGGTGTAAAGCTATATGTGAATGGGGATAACTTTATTAAATTGGTGGTGTGTAAAAAATGAGATCCTTCGCGTTAGTCCGGGCAGATGACTCGGATAAGGTAAAAATAGCATTGCACGACCTTGAAAGGTACGGACACATTCAGTTTTCGGCAAATCCAAGGTGCATAGAACCTAACTACGCTGACGAACTGCTCGTGAGTGTAATGGGAGTACCATTGAAGGCAAAATGCAATTCTGCAGCTCTTGTAGAACTGAATAACCATGCTGGAGCAGCGATCAGCAGGTTGAAAAAAATACATCCTCCGGCACATATAATCATCATCAGTCCAAGACATAAGATGTTCGAGGAGATCGCAGATAAATTCCGGGTATATCCGGAATTTGACAGGACTTTTGACCAGCAGAAAAACCTCGACGAACCTGAGTCACTTCCAGAAAAAGAAGGAAAAGAAATTGTCAAACCTCTTCAGGAAGAATAAATTTTGAAATGGTACAGGGGGTTTCACTTTTTGGTGCAGGACCTTCGGGTATATGACTGTTATGACTTTTACCTCTAATTTTCAGGAAACCCCCTGCAAAACTTTAACACTTAAATGGCCCATTTCAAAAATCCGGGTCGGATATATTTTGTGAGCCCGTTGCTAATCTCAATTTTGATACATATGTATACAGGCTTTCCACATCTTTTATTTCTTTTTGTGTTATTAGTTTTAACTTTCTCCGGATATCAAGATCGGGCCTCACCCCAAGGTTTCCAAAATAAGTGGAAAGTTTAGAAACCAGCAGATTACCCCTCCGGTCCCAATCCGTAAGCACGATTATTTCCTGGCCCTGTCCTGCAATCCGTTCCGAAAAATTAAGAAGGGGGTGGAGGGTTGCAAGCTCGAATTTTCCGTTGATGCCCAGTTTTTTCAGGGAAAATACATCCCTTTTCCCTTCCACTATAATTACGGCACCCTTTTCAGAGCGATCCGAAAGTTCGTTGAGAAGTTCTTCGATTCTTTCAAGTTGTTTTCGATATATTTCAACATCAACCACGAATACCCGCAACCTTATTTTTAAACATTTGACACATATAAAAAAACTAATATGTCACATTTTTTGAATAACATGCACAAAAAATGAAAGTACACATTTTACAGTCATATCAAGTGAACTACCACTCAGCTAAAGACTGAGTGGCTTCTTGGTTCATTCCTCCCTCTATTGAGGGCAAGTCCCCAAGCTCTTCCCCGCGTTCCGCAGGTGTCACAATCCAATCAGATTTTGATCGATGAGAGCAAACTTTTTGATATTGATAGCGGCGTTAATATCCCTATCATGTATTGTTTTACAGTCTGGGCACGTCCATTCCCTGTCTTTCAATGTTAGTTCCGAGTTATGGAATCCACACACGCTACAGAGCTTGGAAGATGGTTCAAACTGTCCAATTCTCAATACAGTTTTTCCAAGCCACTCGGCCTTATAT
>JAQVBP010000248.1 GCA_028690255.1 Methanosarcinaceae archaeon | reverse complement strand
TGTTTCGGGTTGGATTTTTGTATTTACCGGCCCTGGAATTATTTTTTTGAAGGTACTTGTATACATATAATTATTATTTTCTCTATTTTGTTTCACTCTATTAAATATTTATTTTTTTTAATTTTATATTCCTGGTTCTACAAGATAAGAAACCTTAAAATGCTATGGGTCTGAATTGTATAACTAAGGATACAATGAATATATGTTTCTTCGTTCATGAAGGCTTCCGGCTCTCTTCTTCGACAGCTTTACAGGAAGGGTGTATCGGTAAAATATGTCGGAGGGATACAGATCTGCGGGAATTCATCCGGTATTTCCGATCTCGACCAGGGTTTTAATAAAAGGAGGGCTTAATCACGGAATCCTTCAAATGTGTGCTTACAAACTGGGATTACATTTATAATCTGTGCAGGAACGTATCAAAAGAAATCAAGCTTTCGGGATATGAACCTGAAGTGATCATCGCCCTGGCCAGAGGAGGCTGGTTTGCGGGGCGCGTTCTCTGTGATTTTCTGGGGCTCGACGACCTTACAAGCTTGAAAATCGAACACTATGTAGGAACTGAGGCCATCGATACGGGGGAGCCGTATATCAGGTATCCCCTCTCGGAAGAGGTGGTGGAGGGGAAAAGAGTGCTCATCGTGGATGACATTGTGGATACCGGGGAAAGTATGTTCAGCGCAAAAACTTATGTCGAGACTCTGAAGCCGGCAGAGGTCAGAACGGCCTCTCTCCAGTACCTGAGTTGTTCGAAAATAGAGCCCGAGTATATGGGGGAGCTCCTCGAAGAATGGGTCTGGATAGTCTATCCCTGGAACTTCATGGAGGATATGATAAGCATCCTTGGCAAATGCATGAGAACGGACCCTTCCGGAAAATGGGACCTCGAGGCCCTCAAGTCCGCTCTCTTCAGGAATCATTCCCTCCACCCGGTTACATTTGAAATCACCCAGCCTGGCAGACTCATTGAGGTCCTTGAAGAAATGGAACGGGTAGGTAAGGTAAGTTCCGGAATCAGGGAAGGGAAAAGATACTGGAAACTTTTGTAAGGTATAGTAAGGTATAGTAAGGTGTAATCCCTGCAAAACTCCTGCGAAAAACTTTTACTTTACATATCCATAACCTTATTTTAGAGGGGACTTATCCCATAAAAAACCAGAGTTAAAACCAGGGACCACTTTGGAAATAGAATCGAAGGCAAACAGTAAATATTATATCTCATATTTATTTAAATTAGATTTATTTGTAAGCGGTCAATGACCCTCCACGCCGGGGACTTGCTTTGACAAGCCCTGATTGACCGGCCCGAGTCTTAATCGAATATGCTGTATATATTAGATACATTTGGATATGGTGAGGAGGACTAATTTCAAAAACTGCACCTGTTAAGGCAATCCTTTTCCAAAGCAGCGTGGAGAAATCAAACGTGGCACAGGATGCCTGAAAGTTTACGGCATTCCTCCCATGACTAAAGTCGCAGGCATCCTGCCTGAAGGATCGTGAACCAATGCCACATAGATGTACCAAATGCGGAACTCTTTTTGAAGATGGGAATGCCGTCATACTGAACGGTTGTCCGAACTGCGGCTGGAATAAGTTCCTGTATGAAAGAAAGGGATATACGGCTTCGATAAGTAAAGTCCGGCCAGCTTTAAAAGAAAAGGCTTTAAAAGAAAAGAGTTCTGACCCGTATTCCCCGATGGATGAAGTTGTTAAGAATATTGATGAAGCCCTTGCTTCCGAAGAAAGTTCCCTTGAAAATGGTCGGGAAGATGTCTCCGGGAAAGGAAGTTCGGTCACATTAGAAGAGGAGGAGAGAGTTGAATCCGTGCGTATCCTCGGGCCGGGATCCTATGAACTGAATCTGAATTCCCTTTTTGAGCGGGATGAACTTGTGATGGCGCTCAAGGAAGAAGGTTCTTATGCCCTGCACTTGCCTTCGGTCTTTAAAGTTCAGAAAGAGAACGGAAAAGGGAAAGGAAAACCCAAAGATAATTCTAAAGAGAGTAAATAATTTCCGGATCTATATTTGAAACCGACCTGCCGGTCAACGTAAAAACCCACGAATGGATACGGAGAAACACGGATTTATGTCATCCGTGTCCATACGTGTTTTTCCGTGGGTTTATTCTTTAATTTTGGAATCGATACAGTAGTATATAAAGTGGGTTTAGCAGTGGGATGTATAGCTTTTTTTCTTTCAGAGAAGATCGGGTGCTGCGATCTTTTGATATTTCTCTAATCCCGGCAGGTATTTTTATATACAATTACTACTAACTATTAGTTACTAACCCGTTGATACTTTTGAATTCAGCCCATTGATCAAAGAATTTTTCATCATAATCAGGTACCATAATTTTTTAAACCAATTTTGAACGAATCTTAAAGCAGGAAGCAAACGGAAGAAAAAACGGCAAGGATAGGGTACTTAAGGTTTTTATGGAGTTTTATAGAGTGGATTCTGAATCGATAATCATAAGATGGGTTATTGGGCGGCAAGTAGGCTGTTTTTCCGTGTTTTATTCTTAAACTTATGGCTGTCTGTCAACCAGCCCATTGTTCTCCGGTCAATCTGAAATACAGGTTGAGAGCTCGAAGGACACGT
>JAQVBP010000247.1 GCA_028690255.1 Methanosarcinaceae archaeon | reverse complement strand
CGAAGTCAGCATGGGGTTCGGGTTTTGTTGAGCAGTTGTCAAAGGATATCAGATCTGAATTTCCGGATTTGAAAGGGTTTTCTGTCCGGAACCTCTGGTATATGCGAAAGTTTGCAGAGGATTTTCCCGATGCTGAAATTGTGCAGACACTGTCTGCAGAACTCTCCTGGTCGCATACAACGATGCTTTTGGATAAGGTGAAGGAGGTTGAGGTGTAGGATGCCGGAGTTTTCGTTTGATGCGCTGGTCGGGTCGATTCGCGATGTCGATTCACGGTTTGTTTTGTCAGCAGTGAAGGCGGTGAATGTTTCGCTGACGCTTCGAAACTGGTGTATTGGAGCATATATTAAAGAGTTTGAGCTGCATGGGACGGATCGGGCAGGGTATGGGGATAAGTTGTTTGACCGGCTTTCTTTGTCGTTGTCGGATTCTGGGATGCGGAGTTGTGATAAGCGGGCACTTTTCCGGTATGTGCAGTTTTATGAGCGGTATCCGGAGGTTGCCGGTTTATTGCCCGGAGAGGTGCGGGCTGTGTATCTTGAGGTCTGCGGAGATCTGGAACATGAGAGAAATACTTTAATAGAAGGAATTGTGGGTACAGTGTCCCCACAATTCAAAGCACCTATCGATAAACTTGTTTCTTCTTTGTCTTTTTCGCATATTTCCGAAATTTTGCAGATTTATGAGCCGCTGAAGCGTGCATTTTATGAAGTTGAATGTATGAGGGGCGTCTGGTCGGTCCGGGAGCTGAAGCGGCAGATCGATTCGATGTATTTTGAACGGTCGGGTCTGTCGAAGGATAAGATGAAGCTTGCAGGGCTTGTGGAGATTTCTGCGGAGAAGTTGACGCCTGCTCAGGTGATCCGCGATCCGTATGTGTTTGAATTTTTAGGTCTGAAGCCGGCAGAGGTGATGGATGAGTCGTGTTTTGAGTCGGCACTTCTTGATAAGCTGAAGGAGTTTTTGCTGGAGCTTGGCCACGGGTTTTGTTTTGAGGCACGGCAGAAGAAGATGCTCGTTGGAGATGAGTATTATTTTGTGGATCTGGTGTTTTATCACCGGATCTTGAAGTGCCATGTTCTGGTGGATCTGAAGATGGAGGGCTTGAGTCATGCGCATGTAGGACGCGTGCAAGCCCGTTGGGCTTGCGTGCCGTCCCCCGCTGCTTTAGCAGCAGGAGGACTTAGATGAATATGTATCTGAATTGGTTTAGGAGAAATGAGATGTGTGAGGGGGATAATCCGCCGGTTGGTCTGCTGCTTTGTCCAAGGAAGAATGATATGGTTGTGGAGTATGCGACGGGAGGTCTTTCAAATGAGGTGTTTGTGTCGAAGTATGAGGTTGTTTTGCCGAGTGTTGAGGAGCTGGAGAGGTTTGTGGAGCATGAGGTCAACGTGCTGAGGGAGATGGAAGTGGAGTATCAGCGTGCTGGAAAGGATAATGAAAAAGGTGGGAGTTAAAGGATAGTATGGATGACATTTGGATTACTATTCTATCATTAGTTGGCGGAGCGATTTTAGCATCTCTTACGGGGATTGTTGTTACCATTCTAATTGATAAAATAAGGGATAAGAAGAAGAAAAAAGAGGAGAATAATGCCTTCAAATTAGTGTTTAAAATTTATATTAATAAGTTATACTCTCGATTATGTGATTTTGAGGATGCACTTATTTCAAATAATCATAGTGCATTAGAGACGTTCATTAAAACACATCTTATAGATGATAATATTTTTTACAATTACAAACAGATTTCTGAATTGCCAAAGATGGATATTAATGTTTATTTTGATATGATTGAAAAATTACAGGAAATAGATAAGGCAATGGATAAACCAATTGATTATGTACGAGAACTCAGAACAGGAAATATTGTTGGAGCTTCCCCGAACCATAATGCCAAGATAAAATTAGAGATATTTATTGAAAAGGATATGGATTATTTGAGAGAGTTGAGGGAGAGTTTAGATTCATGATTAATGAATGGACTGAAACAAAAATAGAAGATATTGTTACTAGTATTTCCATGGGACCATTTGGTTCTGATATCAAAACCTCTAATTTTGTGAGTGATGGAGTTCCCATTATTCGAGGCGGGAATCTAGTTGATGGCAAATTTCATGATGAAGATTTTGTTTATCTGACTGAAGAGAAAGCAGACAGTTTGAAAAATTCTAATGCATTTCCTGAAGACATTGTATTCACACATAGGGGAACATTAGGACAGGTTGGATTGATACCGCATGATTCAAAATATCCGCGATATGTGGTGTCCCAAAGTCAGATGAGAATTACGTGTGATAAGACAAAAACTGACCCAAAATTTGTGTATTATTTTTTTCTCTCTCCAATTGGACAAAATGAACTCCTATCTAATACATCTACAACTGGAGTTCCAGCAATTAGTCGCCCTCTCTCCTCTCTAAAAAAAGTAATAATACCTCTCCCCCCTCTCCCCGTCCAGAAGAAGATCGCCGCCATCCTCTCCTCACTCGACGACAAAATCGAACTGAACACCCGCATGAATAACGTCCTCGAAGAGATCGCCCGGGCGTTGTTCCGCAGGTGGTTTGTGGAGTTCGAGTTTCCGAATGCCGAAGGCAAGCCGTATAAATCGG
>JAQVBP010000090.1:5913-11945 GCA_028690255.1 Methanosarcinaceae archaeon | reverse complement strand
AAGTGAAATCAGGGAAGTAAAACCAGGGACATTGCAGGTCCTGGCTGAAATTGAGGGTACAATAAGTTCAGAATATTTTAAATTGTTATTTATTACACTTTTCAAAATTTGTCCATGAATTCAAACAGGGGGTCCGGTATGGTATACGTTTATGGCCTGAAACATAAAATAAAATTCATGGCAGGGGTTTTCTAGCTTTTATTTATAGAATGAAGCGTAAAACCCCTGAGTCTTTAGCTCAGGGGATATAAGCGTCCACTTTCCAATAAATGGTTTTCAAAACGTTAATATATTAATAATGCATTTTAATCTTACTCACTTTTGCGATCGCACAAATTGGAAATTTGTGGGATTTCCAGTGTAACTGGAAAATAGCCAAACAAAAGTGAACTATAAATTAATCACCGCCGGAACGGCGGGAAGAGCCTGTGGACTGGTGGAGGTTGCTCCGGGGTATGAAGCAGGAAGCCGGTCGGTCTTTAGCCGAGCGGTAGTTCACTTCGGTTGTGGAAAATTAATTGAGGTCTTACCCGGCAAAACAACGCCCGTTTACTCCAAATTATGGAAAATCCCGGAGGTTAAACTGAAACTTTCAGCCGAACCTCCTGAACTTCCTGCCGATGGAATCTCAAAGTCAGAGCTTATAGTAAGCATAGAGGGACCCCGGGATATCCCGGTTCCCATGCCGATGGATGTTAAGGTTTTTTTGAGTACGAGCCTCGGTTTAATAGATGACTCCGCCCTGATCCGTGCGGGTCATGCCTCAACCACGGCTGTCCTGACTTCTTCAAGGGAAGCCGGAACTGCAAGAATAGAGGCGAAATGTAAAAGGTTGCTGAAAGGAAACCTGGTTGTTGAGTTTAAAGAAGGGGATGACGGACCGGAAAGCGGACCGGGAAGGGGGATATAAGCGGAGTCGGGCTCTGGAAAGGAAGGGGGTCTGACTCTGGTATGGCTTGAATATGGTCCGGATATTGTCCTTATATGGCCCGGCTATGGCCTGGATATGACTTGAATATGGTCCGGATATGGCCTGGATATGACTTGAATATGGTCCGGATATGGCCTGGATATGACTTGAATATGGTCCGGATATGGCCTGGATATGAAATCGGAAGTGTAATAGCCAACTGCCAACCCGGGAAGTTAATATCAGATCCCGACCCCGGGTTTCCATAGTTACAGCCTCATGGTGTCTCTATCTCTTTTTTCTTCTTTTTCAGAATCGCCCACTTCAAACAGAGTGGAGTGACAATAATTGATACCGCAACCATGAGCACGATTGCCGAAAAGACCTCCTGGCTGATGATTCCGAAGCCTCTTCCTATGGAGAGCACGACGAGTTCGACTCCGGCTCTTGGCATTACTCCTATCCCGAAGATCAGGCTGTCGTAAAAGTCGAAACCTATGGCTCTTGAGCCGAGAAAGCCCCCTATCAGTTTTCCGGAAAGGGCCGCCAGGGTCACGAAGAGGGTAAAAAGCCCGGCCCCTCCGAGGGTAGCCGGGTCAAGGGAAAGGCCGATAAAAGCAAAGAAGAGGGGGATTAAAATCCCGTGGGAAAGCCCGTTTACCTTGCTCTGGACGTCCTGAAGCTTGGCGAGAGGGATTTCCGAAATAAGGACTCCTCCTATAAAGGCCCCTATGACGGCGTGCAGTCCGAAGAGTTCGGCCAGGTAGGCTGAGAAGAGGGCCACCATGACCACAAAGGCAAAGATGGCTTCTTTTGCGTGCATCTTCCGAGCGGCCTCGAAGATGCGGGGAAAGAGGTAGTTTCCGAGTACGTACATGATTGCCAGAAATACCAGGATTTCTCCTATCTGAAAAAAGGCCTGTGTGGCCGTTGGAACCCGGTTAAAACGGGCAAAGCTTACCACGATCGAGAGAAGAAAGATCCCTATGATATCGTCGAGGATGGCCGAAGAGAGCATCACCGTGCCCGGTCTGCTTGAGAGGTAGTCGAGATCAATGAGGGTCCGGACCACAATCCCTATGCTCGTGGGACTGAAGGCCACGGCCATGAAAAGGCTTTCGAGGAAGCCCAGGGAAAAGAGTCGGCCTATCCCGAAACCGAAAGCAAAGGCAAAGGCTATCTGGGAAAGGGTGGGAATGAGCGCGGGCAGGGATGCGGCCTTAAGATCCTTTAAATGGACCTCCCCGTACCCTGCCGTAAAAAGCAGAAAGATGGCTCCAAGCTCTGAAAAAAAAGTAAGGACCTCCAGGGCAAGTTCCGGAAAGAGGGCTCCGAGGGCCACTCCCGCAAGGATCTCCCCGAGGATTGCAGGAGCTCCAAGCCTTTCAAAGCCTTCCCCAAGGACCTTTACGGCAAAAAGTAGAAACAGAAGCTGAAAAAGGGCAGTCATGAAACTTAATCTCCCCTCCCCGAATTTTGGTATTCCTGTTCAAGCGGACTAAACTTCCGCGCTTCGAATCTTCTTTTTAAAGATAGATAAGTTTGTATTTTATTGCCGGAATAAAAGCTCCGTTTATTTCCTTTATTCAGTCTTCAGTTTTTCCTTTCTCTTCCGACTGATCTCATTTACGAGGTCTCTTTTGGATATAATTCCCACCAGTTTTCCGGCTTCGATCACACAGACCCTATCGAACCTGTGTTTCATCATAAGGTCTGCCGTGTGCCGGATTGTGGAGTCATGACTGACAGTTACAGGGTGAGTGATCATGATGTCTCCGGCCTCAATCCCCAGGGACCTGACTGCCGTTATGTGGGTGTGTTTTGCGCGCGGGACCTGGGCGAAGAGCAGGATTTCAAGAATAATGTCCTGGTCGATAACCCCCATAAGATTTCCCACAGAATCCAGCACTGGAATGGTATGAAAGCGGTATTTTTCAAAAAGGTCGAAGATTTCCTCCAGAAGCGTATCTTCCCGTACCGTAACCATATCCCGGGTCATGATCTCGTTTATTTTATTTTCAAGACAAATCCCGTAGTCTACGTTATCTGAATGATCTTTTTCAGGCTCTGGATTTGTTTCAGGCTCTGGATTTGTTTCAGGCTCTGGATCTGTTTCAGACTCTGGATCTGTTTCAGGCTCTGGATCTGGTTTCGACTCTGAAATCCGGGACTTCGGACCTTTTGAAGCAAAAGTTTCCGGAAGGGCAGTTTCCGGAAGTTTTGTGTTTCCTCCGAAAATATGCCCTGGTTTTTCCGGCCCCCCAGTTCCGGATGTATAAACCCCTTTCATAAAACCCCCCTCTTGAAAATGTACGAAAATTCTTCCGAATCTAGACAGGATTCTTTTCAATATATATGCCCTGAAATTAATAAAATACTCACTATCTAACAAACATTAAAGATATTTTACTCTTGAATTTAAAAAGGACACCTCCGGTCCTCAAAATCTGTTTGATATTTTGAATTCCTGCCCACTGTTTTTTCATCTGTGTCTTGCATATGTATATTTAAGGGATGGATTAAATACCCTATTTTATGGCTGAGGTTAAAATTAAATTATTTGCTAATCTTCGTGAACGGGCAGGCGCAGCCGAGCTTATCCTCTCTGGCCACCGGGTAATCGACGTCCTGGAATTACTCGTTGAAAAATACCCGGACCTTGAAGAGCTAATTTTTGAAAAAGAGAAGAAGCCTCCCGAACTTTGCGGTTATGTAAACGTCCTGGTTAACGGAGATAATGTGAGGCACCTGGACTGCCTTGATACCGTGCTCTCCGATGCAGATGAACTCGCAATACTTCCTCCGGTTTCCGGAGGGTGAGTTTCTCAGGGAGCGCAAAAACATGGGCAAAATATTTAATGAGCGGACCTCGGTTGAGGTTGCCTTAACGCTTTTTCTGGAACAGATTTCCCCTCTCCGGGCCTCGGAAGAAGTCCGGCTTGAAGCCTCTGTGGGCCGGGTGCTGGCCGGGGCGGTGCTTGCGGGCAGAAACGTTCCTCACTACAGGCGTTCCGCCATGGACGGCTATGCGGTCCGGGCTTCCGATACCCAGGGAGCCTCCCCAGCAAACCCGGTTCTTCTGGAGCTTTCGGATAGGGTCGAGGAAGGGAGCTGTGCCTGGATCCACACGGGGGGGCCTGTGCCGGAGGAGGCCGACGCCGTGCTCATGGTAGAGGATACTGTTACGACAGGGGACCTGGTCGAGATAAGGGCTCAGGTCTACCCCGGCCGGAACGTGGGCGGGATCGGGGAGGATATGAAGGTCGGGGACCTTATCTTTGAAAAAGGGCACATGCTCAGGCCCTGTGATGCTGCCGTGCTTGCCTCTCTGGGATTTGAGAAAGTGCCGGTGCTCCGAAAACCCCTGGTCGCAGTCATCCCCACGGGAGACGAGCTTGTAAGCCGGGATAAGGTCCGGGAGGTCCCTCCTCCGGGAACTGTCCTGGAAACAAACGGACTGATGGCCGGGCTCTATGTTGAACAATGGGGGGGAATTCCCCGTTATTCCGAAATCATACCTGACGATCCTCTGAAGCTAAAGGAAGCCCTGGAAGTGAATCTGGATGCCGACATGATCCTTATTTCGGGAGGCACCTCGGTAGGGAAGCGGGACCATGCCCCCGAAGCCTTGGAGGGCCTCGGAAAACTCCTGGTGCGCGGGGTGGGTGCCGTTCCCGGAAAACCCACCACCCTGGGAATTATAAACGATGTACCCGTTGCCTGTCTCCCCGGTTATCCCGTTGCAGGGCTTGTGGCCCTTTACTTCTTTGTCCGCGCAGGGCTCCGCAAACTGGCCGGAAGGCCCTCTGAAATTCCCGAGCCTGTTCTGAAACGCCGCCTGGCTGCAAAGGTTAGCTCAAAGATCGGTTATGTCAATTTCGTGCGGGTGGTCCTTGAAGGGGACAGCGTGCGCCCTCTCATGGGGGCCGGGGCCGGGGTCCTGAGTTCCGTTGCAAAGGCGGACGGCTTTTTACTCGTCCCTGAAAATGTGGAAGGGTACGAGCCCGGGGATGAAGTGGACGTTTTCCTGATGGAGTAAAACCTGAATGGATGCGGAAAAGGTTAACCGGCTTTCAAACACCTTTTTTGCAGGGTTTTGACTCTAATTTCGAAAATACCGGATAGATATGCCAGTTAGGGGTGTGTGTCCGTTTCCGGGCTGGCGGCATCCGGCCAAAGCTTTCCGGTCCATGGATTAATAATTTATAGGGCTTGCTGTAATATTCAAGAAGAGTTTTTAAATTAATAAAGTGAGGCCCATGTCCTTTCCCGATTCAGATCCGGATAATCTTTTACTAATAGGCGCAGGCGGTTTTTTAGGGGCTATTTGCAGGTTTTTACTTTGCGAAACCCTTGAGGGCCAGGCAGGCGTCCTTTCGGT
Source organism: Methanosarcinaceae archaeon (assembly GCA_028690255.1). Lineage (GTDB taxonomy): Archaea > Halobacteriota > Methanosarcinia > Methanosarcinales > Methanosarcinaceae > JAQVBP01. Next base: position 6,654 of record JAQVBP010000090.1, on the reverse strand, counting down.
AAACGTGCTTGGAAGTTTTATGCTTGGTATGCTCATGTACGATAAGGAATACCTGGGTTTTGTGAGCCCCCGGCGTAAACTTATGTTCGGGACGGGGTTTCTGGGGGCCTTTACAACCTTTTCCACGTTTGCAGTCCAGTCTTTCGGGATGCCCTTTTTCCCGGCTCTGGGCAATATCGGGGTAAATCTTTTCCTTACTCTGACAGGGGTCTTCCTGGGAAGAACTGTAATCAAAAAGGTTTCTTGCAGGGGGATCTGAGCTGTTCCTGACACCCGGTCTCGAAAAGCTCTTTCTGGTGGGGGCAGGGGGATTTCTCGGAGCCACCCTTCGCTATGCGGTCTCAAGCCGGATTCCTAAAATCCGGCATATTCCCGCAGGGACTCTCACGGTAAACATCCTGGGAAGTCTTTTGCTGGGGCTCCTGACCTTTTCCTCGGAACCCGAGTCCATGGTCTATCTCGTAAACATCGGGATGCTCGGCTCGTTCACGACCTTTTCAACTTTTGCCTACGAGACCTTCAAGTTGCTTGAAGAAGGAAAGAACGTTCATTTTTTCCTTAACATCTTCCTGAACGTGGCCCTCTGCCTTGCAGGGGTAAGTTTAGCCTATACAGGTCTGAATATGCCTGTTTGATTACGAAAGGATATCTTAAAAAGATACAAAAATCGCCCGATCAATAATACAGCCTTAATTAATTAGGGTTTAGATAAACAGGAAAAGAATCTCAAAGAATCTCAAA
>JAQVBP010000090.1:0-5813 GCA_028690255.1 Methanosarcinaceae archaeon | reverse complement strand
TCTCAAAATCTCAAAAACATCATTAAAATAATTTGAAAAGATGTATAAAAGGGAGGTGAAGCCCCTTTAATCACTTTACAAGAGCTTTCGGGGATCTCTTCATAAATCGGCGTTTGTGGCCGGAGGAAGTGAACCTCTGTGCGGGTCCCGGATGTGCTTTGTGAGCTTTTGACTTCTCAATCTTCATTACTCTTCCTTTTCTGCCTTTTGCCTTAATCCATTCAATGCTACCGGTTTTGCCCATTATCATACCTCGTTAATTGTTTTATTTGAATTAGGGTTATATTCGCCGGGGGTCTCCCGACTGTTTATTAAGTTAATGTTATTTAACCAATGTTATTTAATTAATATTTGTCTGGTTTAGTGCCAATTTGTCTCAGGTTGCACGTTAACCGATGACCTTTTAATGGATAATTTTTAATCGATAATATCAAGAATAAAAACCTGAATTTCAAGCCAGTATTTCAAGTCAGTGATACTTGCCGCGGAAGTCCTGACTTGTGAAAATATACCTGCCATCAGGCATTGGGTTTATCATAGAAAGAAATGCTAGTAATTAAATGTTACGGACACGCTCCGAATATGTTTTTTCCTGAAAGGTGATTAACGTTAAAAACAGGTCAATAGATAATAGGCTTACCGAAGCGAAAGAAGAACTTGAAGCCGTAAGGAATTATCCGGATGAAAAGTTTGCCGGGATAATCGGGGAAATCGGTTTCAAATGCGAACTCTGCGGTCGTTGCTGTACGAAGGAGTTTAATGATCACGTTTTTTTGCTCGACTCGGACGTGGCCGCAATCAGGGCCATTGACCCCGAAGCCCTTGTTCCTGCTCCTTATTATGAATTCTGCGACCAGACCGGCAGGTTTTATGTCTCGGGCTATGCCCTGAAGACAAAAGCGGACGGTTCCTGTGTTTTTCTTGAAGCCGGCCGCTGCAAAATCTATGGGAAGCGCCCCACAATTTGCAGGGTTTACCCTTACATGCTCCACAGGGAAGCCGATGAAAACGGCTGTGTGGACTGGAGACAGCTCAGCGGCCTGAACGAGCATGGGAGCTATCATTCCGAAATGGGGGGGACTGAGTGTGAAGCGCTTGCGGAAGATACAAAAGTATATGAAGAGGCCTTTCTCCTGCAGTCGATCGGTTTTCTGGAGACTTTAAAGGTTCACTTCAAGAAATATGGGCTCAAACACGTCCAGAGAATCTATGATAAACAGATGCGGGATTTCCTAAAAGGGGATATTGATATCGAGGTCTTTGTGTACTGCGAGGGCGGGTTTGAAAAGTGTACCCCAGGGAAAAATAAAATAAAATAAAATAAAATAAAATAAAATAAAATAAAATAAAATAAAATAAAATAAAATAAAATAAATATATATGAAAACTGATTGTGAAAAATAATAATGTATAGGGGGGAGTGATGAAAAAGGGGGTTTGGAGCCTTTTACCTTTTTTTCAGGCCCTCGGGCCTTTTTACCTTCCACCTTAAAAGCATCCCTTCTTCAATCTGTTCGGCGGAAAGCAATTCCAGTTTCAGGAGTTCATTTTCGGTAAGCCCGTCTCCGTCAACGAAGGTCGGGGCCCCCGTGCCTCCGATGATCAGGTTTCCGACGAAGGTGTAGATTTCATCAACCAGCCCTGCGGAGAGCATTCCCCAGTTTAAGGTGGCTCCGCCTTCGACCATAAGGCTGTTGATGCCCATTTTTTTCAGGTTTTCGGCAAGTATCGAAAGGTCAACTTTGTCTTTTCCGGCTCTGATTACACAGGCTTTTTCCTCAAGCTTTCGGACTTTTTCCTCGGAAGCTGCGTTTGAAACGGCCACGATCCGCATCCCTGTCCCTTTTTTAAAAATATCGGCTTCAAGGGGGGTGCGAGCCAGGCTGTCCACAACAATCCTGACCGGGTTTTCTTCCCTGCCTTCGGCTTTTCTGGCTTCTTTTCTTTCAGATGACTTCACGGTCAAGCTCGGATCATCCGCAAGCACGGTCCCTATGCCTACCATAATTGCATCAGCTTGAGCCCGAAGTTCATCCACCCGTTCAAAGTCTTTTTTTCCCGAGATCCTGACCTGTTTTCTCTCTTTTGTTGAAAGCTTGCCGTCCGCAGACATTGCTGAGTTTATGAAAATAAAGGGTTTTTCCATGATTATGCTCCGGAAACTTTCGTTTTTAAAAAATAGTAAAAAGAATATGTAAAATGTTTTATTTATTCGGCGTCAATAAGGGGTTTTAACAGGTCCCGATCCCTCAAGAAACCCTGAAGTTTCCGGTTTGAGTTGATAATCGGGAGCTGGTCGATTCTGCTTCTTTTCATCTTCCGGGCGCAGTCGCTTACCGAGGATATATACGTAGCAGTGATCGGTTCTCTTACCATAACGTCTCTTACGATCAGGTTGTTAGGGACCTTGATCCTGGATACGCTGTAGTAGATGCTCATGGTGTCTCTCATGGACTCCCAGGTCCAGGCGTCATCGTCCGAACCCGCAGACATATTCGACATTTCAACGGAATCTTCGATTACACTGGCCGCGATGATATCTCTATCTGAGAGTATGCCGATGAGTTCCAGGTTTCCGTCAAGTACGGGAACGGCTTTGAGCCTGGAAAGTTCCATGATCCTGGCGACAACGGGCAGAGGGGTTTCACTGTATATTGCAAAGACTTTGCTGTCCACATAGTTCTTGATTGGGGTGTCTATGGTCATATCAGCAACCGTACCGACCACGTCTGCAACTGTTATGAGCCCTACAAGTTTTCCGTCATCGACCACGGGAAGCCTTCGGATGTTGTGTTCGAGCAACATCTTGGCAGCGGTTTGCAGATCCGAGGTCGGGGAGATAGTAATCGGGTCTCTTGTCATGAGCAGGGCAAGTTGCTCTTCTTCGGGGTTGCGCAGGAGATTAGTCCTGGATACAATTCCCACAGCTATTGAATCCTTTAACACCGGGACCCCGGAGACCTGTTTATTCTTCAGGATTTTCAGAACTTCATCTCTGGAACCGGGAAGAGTTGCACATACAACATCCCGTACCATGATATCTTCAACGAATATGTTTTTTGGCATGTTATCTACACCTTTGTTGTCTCACCTGCGTTTATTTGATTTACTGAGCCTGATTAATCGGGGTATCTTCTGGATATTTTAGTTCTATTCCTGAATCGAGCTCTTTCGCTATTGGAAAGGGTTCAGGTTTTTTCTCCGCTCCTGACAACCATCACGGGAACGCTGGAATTCCGGACGACTTTTTCAGCGACACTTCCCAGCAGGAACCTGTCAATTCCGCTTTTTCCGAGGGTACCCATTATTATCAGGTCAATTTCATTTTCTTTTGCAAAATTAATGATTTCATCACTCGGATGGCCCTCATTGAGCATCACTTCGACCTTGACTCCGGCGAGATCTCCAATTTCCTTTACTTCGGATACTGCTTTCTCTCCTTCTTTTTTCAAAATTTGGTACATGGCTTCCCAGCCGGCATCCATAGGCACTGAGGAAAACGATGATGTGTCCACCACATAGAACGCATGTACTGTTGCCCCACTGAGCTTTGCGATTTCAATTCCGTAGTTTACTGCCCTGCTGGTGTTTTCTGACCCGTCGGTTGCAATCATTATGTTCTTATAAAACTCGCTCATCATATCATGTCTCCATATGCTAATTATGAATGAAGTACGGATATTATATCACTGGGCCTTGCTCGCCTGACGATGCCGGATATAGGGTCTTTTATCCCTGAAAGGTTGTTTGAGTTCCCGTTGAGGATCATAAGCTTCGCTTTATTCCCCTTTTCTATCAAACCCCTGGATTGAAGCCCCATTACTGAATAGCCATTAAGTGTGCAAATTTTAAATACTTGTCTGTCACTCAGAGAAAAAAGTTTAGACAAAAATTCCATTTCGGCAAACATATTTACAGAATTTAACATTACATTATCCGTACCTGCGGCAACAGGAATTCCGGCTTCCAGCATTTCCGCAACAGGAGCCATACCAACCCCGGTTGTAAAATTTGACCTCGGGCAGACAACAACGGGAATTCCGGCATCTGCTACTGTTTTAAGGTCTTTTTTATTTGCTTTTGTGAGATGAACCAGGAAATCAGGTTCAAGAGAGAGGGCTTTTTCTATATCGTCCCTTTTTTTTTCCCCGGCATGGATGGCGAAAAGTTTTTTTTGCTTTTTTGTAAAACCAGCAATTTCTCTGAGCAGTTCGGAGTTCATATCGTTTGCCCCGCTCATCCCGAGCCCGCTTGAGTGCAGGAGTACTCTTTTGACCTCACTTAATACGACCTGGAGGGGTTTTTCAGGTGCAAGAGGCCTTCCAAGTATAAGGGATTCAAGTTCCAACCCTTGAAGGGCATCGTTTAATGCAGAAACTCCTACAGGCCCCCCTTCCCGAAAATCCGCAAAAGCACAGGTCCCGGTTTCGATCATGTCCAGAAGGGTCCTTTTCATGCTTTTTACAAGCTCTCTGTAGGAGGTTTCCCGAAGAATCCGGTGTTTTAACCCGTCCGGAGGTTTTACAAGAGCATCCAGGTCTTTACTTATTCTGAATCCGGAACAGTTTCCAAGGGAAGGGTCCTTGCACACGGAATCTCCAAGATGGGTATGGGCATTCACAAAACAGGGGGCGATGATATTGGTCGAACTGGTGTGTTCTTCCCCTATTTCTCTTATAACCCCGTTTTTTATGCAAATATAACCTTCGAGCGGTTCCAGCTCCGGGCCCGCTATAATCGTCCCGGAAATTACCCGTTCAGTACCGTACATTTCTAAGCCCCTTTGCAGGTGCAGCGACACCCATGTTCAGCTTATGCAACACCTGATATACGCATTCTATATAATCTTACCTTAAGATGAATTCTCTGTGAGTTTTTATACATTATACCTTTTTTATTTCTGCAAGCCTTCTCTTTCTCTATAAGTGGAGTAGTGGAGTTTTGAACCCCTCGGGGTGTACCCACATATATTAGGTATACTACGGATAAACGATATACATTCAAACGGCGTTATCTTTATATCATAATAGTAATATGTAAAACTCTATCGCATTGTATAGGTCCTTGCATGAGATAATGGGACACCTATCTATGATTGTACAGACAACCCCAATGCGGTACATTGATAGTGTGAAAACGCCCGGCATGAGGGAAACTGAAAAGGACTGCGGAAATTCCAGAGGATGAATTTTCAGAGTTAGTGCGTTCGGGCTACAGCACTATTTCCCGATTCTACATTTATATCAATTTTCTAATTTTACATTCCGTCTCAGTTTTACACTTCTTTTCTCTTTAAAAGTCGGTACTGATTTATAGTATTCCAAAAAAGCTAGAGTCATGCCTTTTGATGATGCAATAAAAGCCCATGGTGACGGAGTTATTCTGGACATTGAAGTGACCCCGGGCTCAAAGTCCATGTCCATACCAGGCGGGTACAATGAATGGAGAAAGCGTATAGAAGTAAAACTTACTAAAAATGCCCAGAAAGGCAAAGCGAATGAACAGTTGATTGCAAGCTTTGCCGGGCTTTTCGGGGTAAACAGTTCGGCTATCATGATTACAAGCGGGGCTACGAGTAGCAAGAAATCCATATATATAAAAGGTGTCTCGGTTGAAGAGACAGTTTCGGTCCTTGGTGCCCTCTTAAATGAAACAGGTCGATAAACGAGCCGGGCTGATAACCGGAATTTTAAGTTTATATGAAGAAGCGTAAAACCCCTGAGTCTTTAGCTCAGGGGATATAAGCGTCAACTTCAACCCTGATTCCGTATGTAATATTCGACAGCTTCTTTACTAACATTTCCGATAGTAGA
>JAQVBP010000246.1 GCA_028690255.1 Methanosarcinaceae archaeon | reverse complement strand
AAAACTGGCCGAGAGGATCCTTGAAATCAAGACCATCAGCCCCGAGAGCGCCAGGCAAATCGCTGGGGCCGTCGTCACCGAAGCAAAAGCAACCCTGGACGTGAAAGGAGACGTACTGGAGTCCACCCTGTCGGGAGTTTCCATGGGCCAGTTCGGGGTGGGCTCCCGGGGTACGGGGGACTTTTACGTTCACTCCAAACTGGGAGAAGTCATAGGCAAAACCGGAGCCGTGGTGGACAGTTCCCAGCTTGATGATTCCGGGGTAGTGCAGCTTGAAGACGGTTCTTTCCTTGTGCTAACCAATGACGGCATACATTCCCGTTTAAGTGATTTCCCCTTCCTGTCGGGTTTCCATGTAGCCAGAGCCGCTCTTCGGGACGTCTATTCCATGGGGGCCAGGCCCCTCGCAATGCTTTCTGACATCCACGTCGCAGACGACGGAGACATTGCCAGAATCTTTGACCACATAGCGGGCATAACAACGGTCTCCGACCTCATGGGAATTCCCCTCATAACAGGCAGCACACTCCGTATCGGCGGAGACATGGTCATAGGTGAACGGATGACCGGAGGCGTGGGAGCCGTAGGAGTTACGAATTCCCTCACTTCCAGGAACCGGGCAAGAGCCGGAGACCTTATCCTCATGACCGAAGGGGCCGGCGGAGGGACGGTCTCCACGACGGCTCTTTACTACGGCATGCACGACGTCGTGGAAGAAACTATCAATATCAGGTTCCTGGAGGCCTGCGAGGCCCTGCTGAAATCCGGGCTCCACGAAAAGGTCCATTCCATGACCGACGTGACAAACGGGGGAATCCGCGGAGATGCAAAAGAAATCTCCGGGACCGCAGGGGTAAAACTCGTCTTCGAAGAAGAGAAGATACGGGCCCTTGTAAACCCGAAGGTCCTCTCCATGCTCGAAACCCTGAAAATCGATTACCTGGGAGTCTCCCTTGACGCGCTTCTGGTAATCGTGCCTCCGGAATTTGCGGATACCGTCATGGAAACCATCCGGGCCGTGGGAGTCGAAATCGAGATCATAGGACAGGTTGAAGAAGGGCTCGGGGCTGAAATCCTGATTAATGGAGAACGCCGGGACTTTACACCCAGGTTCAGGGAATCGGCCTACACTCCCGTAAAGAAGGTGCATGGAGAGGAACGGCCCCGGGACTTTGAGGAAATGCGAGCCGCAGTTGACCGGGCCGCAGTCGAAGCCATCGAGAAAAAGCAAAAGGTTCTCGAAGCAATCCGGCTGAAACAAAAAAACTGAATGATTCGAAAAAGCCAGATGATTCGAAAAATTTGAAAAATTAAAAGAATTTTAGGAACCCGGAGATCATTTTTAAAAAATAGAATTTATGGACGGATTTCAGGCTTCATCCCGGGTCCGGGCCCTCATTATTCTTTTTAATTTTCAGAGTTTATTTCCTCTATTTCCTTTCTTTTTACCAACAGGACCTCCTCTTCCTTTCCCGTTATTTCCACAATTTCTCCTTTCCCTATCTCTTCATCGGCCCGGGCTTTCCAGTATTCTCCCTTATAACGGACAAAGCCCGGTTTTTCAGGCCCTATAGGATCTATTGTATGGGCCGTATCGCCTGTGAAAGCTCCTATTACCGGTTTTTTCTTTCTTGATTCGGCTACCTTGTAGATAGCAAAGACCAGGAAAAGCCCGAAAACAATTGTTGGGGTTACGATTGTCATGGTCAAAAGCCTCCTGAACTCGGGAGTGTATATGTTTTCCGCGCCCATGGGTACCAGAAAGATACTTCCCAGCACAAGGCTGATAAATCCCGTAATTCCGAAAATCCCGAGGCCCGGGGAATTCATTTCCAGAATCATCAGCCCTATACCCAGGATGATCAGGAAGACGGCTCCTATGCTGATATCAAAGCCTGTACCTATAAGCCCCAGCACAATGGCGATAACCCCGAAAAGCTCGGCCCCTGCCCCGGGGTTTGAGATCCCGAAGATAATCCCGTAAAGTCCGAGAGTCATGAGCAGGGAAGAAAGAACCGGGTTTGAGATTAACCTGAGAAAACTCAGGGGGAGCGGGGGATTGTAGAACTCGGTTTTTGCGCTTTTGGTCCGTAAAGTCTTTCCCTTTGCCTTCTCTCCGTCTACCTGAGCGAGGAGCTCGGGAATCGAAGTTGCCACGTATTCGATTACCCCGGCTTCCAGGGCTTCTTCAGCGTCAAGGTTTTTGTTTTTCGTTATAACCTCTTCCGCAAAAGTCTCGTTCCTCCCGTGTTTTCTTGCGGTTGAGACCGAAAACTTGACAAGGGCGTTTATGATCTTCTCATCTTCAACAGGTTCGGTCCCCGAGGCGGAGATCTGGACCGGCTGGGCCGAGCCAAGCACGGTGAAGGGGGCCATGCCCGCAAAATCCGTACCAAGCAGGATGAGGGTTCCGGCAGACCAGGCTTTCCCGCTTTCGGGCACGTAGCCTATTACGGGAATACTCGTGTTTTCCATTTCTTTAATGATTATCTGGGTCTCTTCCAGCCCCCCTCCTGGGGTGTCAAGGCTTATCAAAAGGGCTTCATAGCCTTCGGACTCCGCCTTTTCTATGGCGTCGGCCACAAGGTTATCGGAGGCAGGCGTTATGGCTTCGAAGATTTCCAGGACCAG
>JAQVBP010000089.1 GCA_028690255.1 Methanosarcinaceae archaeon | reverse complement strand
GGTAGTTCACAATTCAACGGGAATATTTTATGGGGAAAAGGAAAAGAAAAAAATTAAATGGGGACATCCATGGGGGAACGAACAATTTTCGAATCAATCACCGAATTTGACCGACAGGCGGAAAACTGTCTGCTTAAGTATGACTGGAAACTTTTCGAAATCGAAAAGCAATTGAACATCCTGCGCTATATCAGTCCCCTGAACACAGAGAGGGAAAAAGCGAAGTTCATGAAGGCTCAGGCCGCAGGGAGGCAATATAACCCGACTCTGGAATACGAACCTTTGGGCCCCGAGATTAAGGGGTTTTGCAGGGACCTGGAAAAAATCAGGGTCAAAATGGAAAAATGCAGACACTCCCTGCTTGCTCCTTACTGCACCAACAAAATTGACAAACTTCTCTATTTAATTGAACTTTTCAGAATCCGGGGTCAGGAACCTGCTCCATCTGATTTCGGGGAGAAAATGACCGAACTCTACGGAAGCCCCCCCGAAAGGCTTGTCCTGAACGCCCGGAGTAATTTAAAGAAATATAGAGAGATTGAGGAGGTTGAAACCCTTAACTCCGCAGCCATAAGAAAGGGTTTTGAGAAAGAAATCCGTCTCTCCGGACTGGACTGGGAACTCAGGCCCGCAAGGGGAGGCGGGGCCAAACTGGCGGTAAACTCTCTCCGAAGGGAAATTTATATTGACGATTTTGCCCGTTTCCCCGAAAACAGTATAAGAAGATATCTCTGTCATGAAATCAAGACCCATGTCTTCAGGGCGGAAAACGGGAAAATCCAGCCCTTCAGGGTCTTTCTCTCAGGCTTTCCGGCCTATGGGGAGACCGAAGAGGGCCTTGCGGTTTATAATGAGTATAGAAGCGGGCTCCTGGACCCGGCAACCCTTAAGAAATACAGCGCCAGGGTTGTGGCGGCGGCCGGGTGTAAGGAGGCCACATTTTCCGAATTATTTGAAGAACTTCTCCCATATTTTCCCCCGGATAAGGCCTATACCCACGTCCAGCGGGTCAAACGGGGGCTGACCGACACCTCTCTTCCCGGAGGCTATACAAAAGACTTCATTTACCTTTCCGGCTACCAGAAAGTCAGGGCTTTTATGGAAAATCAGGCTTTCGAAAGCGAAGCCCTGAAGGTGCTGTATTGCGGGAAAATAGGGCTTGAGAACTTCGATCTGGCCCGGGGCCTGCTTGAGGAGGGGCTTTTGAAGGCCCCCCGTTTCCTGCCTGATTTTGAGGAGATTAAACCGGCCCCGGATTTGTGAATTGTTTTATTTATGGTTGCCTCCTCCTGTTTGTTGTTTTATCCGGGCTCCTGTTTTTTGTTTTAGAGCTGCATGTCCGCAAGGTCCATCTCAAAGCCTACAACCGCGTATCCGAGTTCGAAATTGGTGATAAGCTCGGGGTGGAACTCCCCGAAAACCCCTACTTTTTTGCCGGCAACGTAAATGTCGGCCCTTCTGCCTTCGAGGAAAGCCGGGTCTTCGGACTCCCTGACCTCGTATTCCAGCATCATTTCCCGCAGGAGGGCGTCCACTATCTCGTAGATTTCCGTGAAGTTTGCCTGGGGGTGAATGGAGACGGCTGCTACATGTTGCCCGTTCTTTTCATTTACCGCAACCTCTCCGACCTCAAAGAGCTTCTGGGGGAGTTCCCGGTGCTGGTTCAGGGAAATAATCTCCATCAGGTTAGGGAGAAGAGTCGTCCGCACCATTGTCTGGTCCTCGCTGATCGGGTGGAGCACGAAGGTAACGTCTTCGGTCTTCGGCCTGCGCATGTTCTCGAAGTGGACCTTTTCGCTTGTCAGCGTGAAGGGCATGACCTCAAAGTAACCAAGGCCAGTCATGACCTCGCTTACTGCAATCCTTGTAAGGGAGAGGGGGTGGGCCTTTCCTGTGGTGTAGGTCTCGGGAAGCTTTGCTTTTATGTTGTCGTAGCCGTACCCCACGGCAATGTCCTCGATCAGGTCGAAATTGTGCAGGATATCTGCCCGGAAGGCCGGAACCTTCACCTCAAGGGTCTCCTCATCAAGGACCTTTGCCCCGAAGCGCATTCTCTCAAACTGCTTTACGATTTCTTCCATGGGAAGTTCCATGCCTATAAGGGTAGAAACCTCGGTCTTTGTAAGGGTCCTTACTTCGGGCTCAAGGTCCGGAAGCATAAGCTCTTCCCCATCGGGTTTGATGACTCTCACAAACTCGATTTCCCCTCCCCTCTCGGCAAGGGCCGTGACCACGATGTTCAGGGCCGTGTAAACGGCGTCCCCGAGACCCGTTACGTCGATGAAGAGGTCGGTTGTAGCTTCAGTCACAGCCGTCAGGGTCCCGTTGATGATGGGCGGGAAGGAAAGGACGTTGTCCTCGGAGTCCAGGATAAGCGGGTAGCTGTCAAAGTCCTCAACGAGATGAGCGAACTTCGTACCCTTCGGGTGCTTTTCAAGAATTTCCCTCATGCTCATTTTTTCGGTGAAATCCAGGGGCACGAACTCGAAATCAGGGTCCGCGGCAAGGTACCTGAAAGGAGGTTTGATGTTTGAGAGGTCGTGGACCCCAATGGAAACTTTTTTCCGGTTCCGGCCAAGGCCCCAGTGCAGGTCTTCCTGCAGGTCCATGAGAGACTTGATGGACTCGGAATCGAATTTTACCCCGCGCACCACCGCGCAGCCCAGGAAGGGCCTGATCTTCAAAATCTCCTCGCTGACGGATATGGAGACCTCAAAGGGCCTGACCTCATATTCCGGAAGCCCTGTTTCAAGGTCCAGGAAACCGCGCATTGCCCGGGCCACGCCTTCCACACTGTAGAGGTCGGGCCGGTCAGGGAAAAACTCGATGTCGATGGACTCGTCTTCGATCCTTTCGATATCTGCCCCTATCATGGGCACCCTTTCGATAATGGTTTCCTTCTCGCTTCCTGTAAGTTTTTCGAGGTCTTTGTAATTCAGGGTTATTATCGGCATGGAGGCTTCATCTCGTATAATATTCAATAAGCGTTGGTTCCTTACTGGATGTTCATTACTTGATTCACAACATATTCAACTTAAGATTTAATGTTTTTGATTCCGGCAAGCTCTGAAGTTTGATATAATTTTTATCCATACCCTCAATAGGAGTGAACTGTTGAATAAATTATTCATTCGGGGCTCAAAAACCTCATAACTATTCCGAAGAGAAGGTAAGGTTTAAAGTAGAGTAGTTTCTTTTTTCTCCATTAATCCGGATAGCGGGCAGCGGATCTGCTCAGGAGACGGCAAGCATGATGATCGCAGGAATAGACGAAGCAGGAAAAGGCCCCGTCATAGGCCCCATGTGTATAGGAGGCGTCAGAATAGATGAATCGAAAGCCCACGTCCTTAAAGTCATGGGGGTTGCGGATTCCAAAAAACTGACCCCGAAAAAAAGGGAGCAGCTTGCGATTCAGATAAAAAAATACGCTGACGCCTATTTTGTTCTGGAGGTAAGCCCTTCCCAGATTGACGCTCTCCGGAAAATCATGACAATGAACGAGATCATGGTGCTCTGTTTCTCGAAGGTGCTTGAAGAGCTCCGGCCGGATACCGTATACGTGGATGCTGCCGACGTCAAAGCCGAGCGTTTTGCAGTAAATCTGCGCAAACAGTATGCAAAAAGCAGCCCGGAAAATGCCGAAAAAGCAAATATTGTTTCAATGCACCAGGCCGATGCCGTTTATCCAGTGGTCTCCGCGGCCTCTATCCTTGCGAAGGTGCGTCGGGATGAACTGATAGAAGAGCTCAAAAAAGAATGGAAGCAGGATTTCGGGAGTGGATACCCCTCTGACCCCAAAACGAAGGCCTTTTTGCTGAAATGGGGAAAGGAACACGGGGGCGAGTTTCCGGAAATCGTCAGGCAGTCCTGGAAGACCGTGGAAAATATCAGGAATGAACTGGATTCCGATACTGAAAAGTAATAAAGAAGGCTTAAAGTCCTGCATCTCAAAAAAAATTGAGTCAATTGGGTATTTTTCTATTGAAAGAGATAACTAGATATTTATAAACGAAACCCAATTCTATATAGTCATTTCATGAATTTTCTTTAAAAAACAAAAGAAGTCAGACGATGGACAGAACTGCTCTTGTAATTGAAAGTAGAAACACCGGATCAGGAGTCATGCTTAAATATATTTTTTATCTCCTGTTTATTCTGCTTGCCCCTTTCCTCGGGGTCCGTATCCTATTCCTGCTAACTTTTGTGTTTCTCTTAGGCCTGAAATTTTCCGGAAAAACTTCTTTCCGGATAAGGAGCATGAAGAACCTTGCCTTTTCCATGTCCCTTTTACTCCTTATTTCCGTGCTTTTTGAAGGGCTGGCTTTTTCATTTCCCCTTTATATAGTGCTGGGCGCTTTTGCCATTTCTGCCATTTCTGCCGTAGAAGAACACGTTTCTTATTTTACGGAGACCCGCCGAAGTAAGAAAGGTTCGGCTTTTGAAAATATCCCCTCAACCGGGCCGGAAGGAAAGGAAACGGGTTATTCCCTCTTTCGGAGTTCCGCTTTCCTGGGCCTTCGCATCCTTGCCGCTTTTCTTGCGGCCTGCTGGGTCATCCACTGGCAGAGCCTGCCGGTTTCCTGTAACCTGGTATTTTTTATCGCAGTGATCGGGGCCATAACCGGTTCACTCTTCGAGTCCATCCCCTCCGGGATCGACCGCAAGATCTCGGTCCCGCTCGGGGCGGGCATGACCATGTGGATTTTCGAGGAGTTCAGGTACTGGGTCCCTCCTGAAAAAATGCTTGTGGCTTTAGGTTTTTCTCTGCTCCTGGGCTGCCTGGCATACAGGGCAAAGATTGCCGATACTTCGGCTCTCCTTAGCGCGGCCCTTCTTGGGGTGCTGATAATCGTATTCAGCGGGCTTTCCTGGTATGTGCTCCTCCTGGCCTTTTTCATTCTTGGAGGCGGGTTTACAAAGTATAGGTACAGGTACAAGGAATCCATAGGAATTGCCCAGGAAAAAGGCGGAATCAGGAGTTATGAAAACGTCTTTTCAAACAGCACTGCGGCTCTCGTCCTCGCAATAGCCTACGGTGTCTTCCCGGAACATGGAACAACAATCGTTTACGCTTATCTCGGAACCGTGGCTACCGCAACCGGAGATACCCTTGCAAGTGAAATAGGGACCACGGCAAAGGGAAGGCCCCGGATGATAACAACCCTTAAACCGGCAGTTCCGGGGGTTGACGGGGCGGTTTCCGGATTAGGAGAGCTGGCCGCGCTTTTCGGATCGGGCCTTATAGGGCTTCTTGCCTATGCCCTCGGAATTTCGGACGACCTTACTCTTTCAATCCTGCTTACAACGGCAGGGGGCTTTTTAGGGACGAATGTGGACAGTCTGCTCGGAGCAACTTTTCAAAAGAGGGGCCTGCTTTCAAACAGCGGGGTCAATTTCGTAGCTACCTTTGCGGGAGCCGCAATTTCAGGAGCTCTTTACCTCCTGCTCGGCGGCCTTTACAGCTAAAAAAGGATTTTTTTTACCGAAAGCATCGTATATCGGTCTGAATTCTCCATATGACAGGCTTTCTTGGCTAATTTTATAGGGTGCTTCTTTATAGGTATATTTATATATTATGAGTGTGCAGAGTATGTGTTGAAAATAAAGAGACGTATAACAATCTGTTGTTAAAAACCAATTTTTGTTTTTAATCAAAGAGTTCTATACAATCTTTTTTTTAAACTATTACAATAAACAAACAAAGGTGAAACAAAATGGCTTTTAATGACAGAAACTTCAGAGGAAATAACAATTTCGGCGCTCCTAAGGAAATGCACAAGGCAACCTGCTCAGACTGCGGTGTTGAAACCGAAGTGCCTTTCAAACCAGACCCGGAAAGACCTGTTTACTGCAGAGAGTGTCTTCCTAACCACAGGACACCCAGAGACAACAGCAGATACTAAGCCCGGATCTTCTTTCGGGATTAAAAAATTTATGCTTATTTTGCTGGTTGCGCTGCAAGTGCAACAGCATAAGATCCGTTTTGCTTTGCTTAATCGGATCAATTCTTTTTTTTAAATACATCGGTCTGGAATTTACTACTGCGATTCCAAATTATGATTTTCATATAGCCTGTTTTTCCTGACTTCATATAATCGAAATCCTGCGTAAAAAGGCATAGATGACTTACTTTGATAATGGTTTGCCTGCAAAACTACCACTTACATTCGGCACGTCTCCAAGTTAAAGATAGATATTTTCACATTTTTCTCCCATAAGACTCAGTATATTCCAATTAACATCTTCCATATTCAATATTTCTGACTCTATTTCTCCTTCCTTCTCAGTAATAAACTCACTCTTCAGCTTTTTTAAAGACTTTCTTGCCTTCTCCATCTCTTTTTCAAGATTCTTTTTGAGAGTTGCCTCTTTCTTTCCTTTCATATTGCTTGAACGCAAAAGAACCCAGTTTTGTTTAACTCCCCCATATTCCACAAATGTTTGAAAAAAGGAGTATCTTTCGTCGCTTTTTAGCGTTTTAAGCTTCATGTTTGCGGCAAGTAACTCCTTTGCTTCAGTAATTGTTGAAGGTACACGACTGATCCAGAAAGATCTGCCCATGTTTTCGATGTTGCCTGCCGTGTAGAAGGAACTGTCAGCTACATAATACACTTTGCTTTCAGGCCTTAAAACCGACTTGAAAGACTTGATTGATCCAATGATTATGTGCTTATCAGGAGCATTTCCTGAATGAGTGCTCATGAAAAGAGGAATCCCATGCTGATTAACAATCAAGCTTAGGAATGACTCAACTATAATATCAAGTATTTTTGTTTACCATTCCTTAACCACGGAACACACTGAAGGACACGGAAACCGGCCTGATGGCCGGTGAGTACGCCGGTCCTTTAAATACCCGAGTTCCGCTTCGGGACCAGAAAAATCTTTGATTTTTCTTTTAGTTGCACTGTAAGTGCAACAGCACGGGGACCCCCGTTTCGCTCCGCTCAAGCGGACTGAAAAACGCCAGAGCAACCTTAATTGGCGTCTTCCGGCCTTCTTTTTCCGTGTGTTCCGTGGTTTGAATACACACACCAAACGCCTCTATCAACAAAAACACAAACCGTATGAGTATAGAGTGATTCCAGAACTGAAAACATGAAGTTATTTTTCAGCCATTCCTTAATACAAACTGTTTAAGGTCCCATCTTCCGTTTTTCGGAACTCCAAAAGTGATATCAATAGCCTCTGTGTCTTCATCATCATAGTCTCCATATAAACTGACACTTGTAGTGTCAGCATGCAGACGCTGAACAGGAATAGGTAAACGACTCATGACATGAAGAACAATTTCCGTAAACATTTTCGTGGGACCATATTTAGCGATTTTGTCAAGAGTTTCCCCAATGGTGTATTGATTCAGGTCTTCTTTTGTTACATTCTCGCCAATGAGTCTTTTTACAGAAATGTTCTTGAAAAAATCAGGAAACAGATACCGGCGCTGGTCTGTAAAGCCAAGACCATTGAGCACCATGGCAAGAATACAGATTGAATGAGGAATGTTGTGATCTCTTTTCTTAGGAAGTTTTTCGTCAATCAGTTTGTCAACTTCAAGTTCTCTGAATGTTCCAGCTACGAGACCGAGGTGACCTAAAAACGTCGTGCGCTTTACTGAGGATTCAACCTTTCTATTGCCTTTTTTGTGTCATGGGAGATCAAAAAAGAAATGTATTTTTAATGATATTAATTTATACGTCTACCTGCCGAATCAAAGCTTCACCCTTTATGCATCGGAAGAATTATGGTTAATAATTTCGATTTTATTTTTATTCAGGCTTTCCGAAGACCGGATCAGGCCCTCTATCCCGCTTTACACCTTCCTGAACGATTTAACTTTCCGATACCTATATATATCTATAAGGAATGGGCTTTTCAGAAAATTCAAGATATTTTTTTCATCTGGCCAATCATCATTTACAACAATTATTATTTGCAACAATCATCATTTACAACAATTATTATTTGCAACAATCATCATTTACAACAATTATTATTTGCAACAATCATCATTTGTATTTATCAAGGAGGCTTTCGGCATTACAAAACACATAAACGCCTGTGCGCTGAATAACAGGCAGATCAGGGACATTACTCTTGACGATCCATATACCGTGCCTTACAGGGGCATATACGTGGTCTGTGATGCGAACAACGAGTACGCGGAGCTCATCGAGCATTCCAACTGTTACAGCGGGTCCTGCTGGTCGCTCCATCACTACGCCAAGGCCCCCCTTGTCCTCGGGGCCCGTTCCACAGGAAACCTGATCCGCTATTATCTAAAAACCGGGGCCTCTAACCTTGAACTCAAATCATCCGTTGCCGCCGCCGGGATCGAGTCCGTGATCGTGGACGGAAACGAAGTTGAAATTACCTATGCGGGCCTCGGGGGAGGAGGAGTTGGAGCTACCCGCTGCAGGGCCTTTGCCGACGGGGTTTTACGCTACAAAATATCCGAGTCCGGAGGGGAACGCTGCGCAAAAGGAACTGTCGTGGTCCCCCGCAGGGACCGGGTGCTCATAGGCATAGACGATACGGACTCAAAAGAAACCGGAGCTACCTGGACCCTTACCCACAACATAGCAAGCGAACTCGATTGCGAGGACTGCGTCTACCTATCTCATTCCCTTGTCCAGCTCTTCCCTGTCCCCGAAAAGACCCAGAACTGCATGTCCACGGTCCTCGAGTTCGGGTGCGTGAGCGAGGGGGCAAAGGCGGAACTTGTCGAAGCCATTAAAAAGGCTCTTTTAAAGTACAGCGCCTCCAGTGAAACCGGAATGGTAGTCCTCACCGATTTTTATGCCAAAGGTCTGCGTGAGTACAGCAACGCCTGCCGGAATGAAAGGCTCACGAAAGAATACGCCCTTGAATGTGCAAAAGAAAACGGTGTGGAAGTCGTGCTCGACGGCAAAGGGGTAATCGGGGCCCTTGGGGCTCTTTCCTGGTTCGGGAAACCGGAGGAGTCCATCATCGGGGGCACCAGGCTTGAGGTAGAAGGTTCCGATTAATGCCGGATAATCAATTAATACCGGATAATTATACTTGCTGAAGAACTTGCGGTATATCAAATCTTAATAATTATAATCACGAAACTTTTATATGTATATTTTTGAATAATTTTAAAGAGTGTGCAATCATGGGGAAATTGGGTGAAAATAATCAAGAATGTACCGGCCTTGAAGCGCTCTTCCTGGCAACTCTTGACAGTGGCGTGGAACTTGTAACAGGAGTCCCGGGCTACCCTATTACCACACTCATGGAACGTTTTTTATCGGAGGCCGCGGAAGGGGATACAAAAGGGGATACGGAAAAGAGATCAAGTCCCTCCGAAAGCTCCTCCGGGTTTGAGGCAAAGTGGCTTACGAATGAAAAGGTGGCCCTTGAAATCGCGCTCGGGGCCTCTTCCGCAGGCCGGCGAGCCCTGGTGCTTGTAAAACACGTGGGCATGAACCTCCTTTCCGATCCCCTGATCACCTCGGTTACGCATACGATAGGAGCCGGGCTTGTAATCATTGCCGGAGACGACCCCGGGGTCAAAGGTTCCCAGAACGAACAGGACTCTCGCTGGTACGGAAAACTTGTGGAGGTTGCGGTCTTTGACCCTCATGACCCGGATAGCGCTTACAGGGCAGTCCGGCGGGCCTACACTCTTTCCGAAGAGACAAAGGTCCCGGTTATTCTAAGGATCACGGTCGGCCTTGAGAAAAGTCAGGGGAAAATAAACCGGCTTTCTATCTCCAAAAAGCCTTTCCCCGAATTCGACCGTTCGATCTGGGCTCTCAGGATGCGGGAAAAACACCGGCACTTTCATGAGAAAATCTACCCCCTCTTTGAAGCGGAAGCCGAAACCACGGGTCTGAACGTTCTGGTACCGGGCAGAGCAGCAGCCATGAAAACCGGAGAGGGAGAAAACAAAATAAAGGAAGAAGAAAAGCCCTGGAAAGAGACCGGAACCGGGATAATCTCTTCGGGTTTTGTCTCGGCCCTCGTAAAAGAAGTACTCAAAAAACACCCTGAAGTCTCTCATCTCTCTCTGAACCTGGTAAACCCTCTCCCTTTTCAAAAAATCAGGGCCTTTTTGGAAAAACATGAAATTGTGCTTGTAGCAGAAGAGTCCGAGCCCTTTATTGAAGAGCAGCTCTGCATTACGGGAAAAATCCGCGGGAAAAAAACAGGCCACCTGCCTTACGGGCAGGTTCTTTCCGGAGATCTTGAATTTGCGCTCGAACATGTCATGGAAGGTAGGGGAGAGAAACCCATAGAAGTTGCCGGAACCCGGGAAGTAGGGGAGAACGAGGAAGGCAGGAAGAGGAAAAAGAGCCGGACCTCCATCTGTGAAGACTGCTCCTTCCTTCCCCTTTACCGCCTCCTGAGAGGCCTGGACGTCCGGGTTGCCGGAGACATGGGCTGTTCGGTCCGGAGTGCCCCCGAACCCCTTGAGGCCGTGGATGTAAGCTTTGCCCTGGGCTCCGCAATTTCCGTTGCCTGCGGGTTTGAAAAAAAGGGAATTGCCGTTATAGGGGACTTTGCTCTTGCCCATTCCGGAATCCTTGGCCTCATGAATGCCGTACACACCGGGGCCGACGTGCTCGTGCTCGTGCTCGATAACCGGGTGGCGGCAATGACCGGAGGACAGGAAGTCCCGGACCTTCAGCCTGTTGTCGAAGCCCTTGTCCCGGATACCCGGGTTTTTGAATTGGGAGGGGGGGTGAAAGAAAATGACGAAAACGGAGAAAAAAACGACGAAAGTTCAGATTCCGGGCTATTGAGCATGATCGAGGAAAAACTCTGCCAAAAAGGCGTTTCAGTGATATTTATCCGGGGCAAATGCTCCAGATACCTTTAATCTTTTAGATATGACTCTTTTAGAGATGGTTTTTAAAATCATAAGGCATTTAAGTGCTTTTTTTAAATTTATAACTATTTTAAATGCTATTTTTTAAATAAATATGTATTTAAACCCTTAATTTTGCATTATAACTCTTAATTCTCCGGATTTATAACTTCGAACCATTTTGAAGTTAAATATAATTATAAATCCATTGTGGAAGATATTATAAATCAGAGTTATATCCAAGAAAAGCGAAAGTGGTTTAAATTGGCACAGGAAATATATACATTGGAAGAATTAAGGCCGGAACGTGAAAATTTTGGGGGGAGTCTGGTTAATAAAAAGATCCGGATTATACTTGTAAGCACGGTTATCGTTTTATGTTTTGGCACAATCCTTAATTTTACAAAGGACCCGTTGCTTTGGGGGACGGCTGCCGTCACGTTTTTATTTGTCGCTTTGCTTTTCGGGATTGATCCCCTGAGCCCATCAGAGTGATTATACCCTGAGAGCTTGTCTTAAAATTAAATAATCCTTTCACCCTAAGAATAAAAAATAAAATTTAAAATTCTAATTTTTAGTATGTGAATTTATATGCCCGTTAATTTTGGCAGGGTAATGAAAAGGCTTAATGAAAAAGTGCGAAATGCGGGGGTCGAAACCCCGGAATGGCTCTGCTTATCCGACCATACTTCAAAATGGAACATGGATATTTACCTAGCTGTCGACAGGGAAACCCCCGGTCTTGAAAACGTAACACTGAGCGGAAAATTCCTGAGCAAGGTATATGAAGGTCCCTATAAAGAGACGGGAAAATGGTCTGAGGACTTTAAGGGATATGCAAAAAAGCAGGGCTTTGAAATTAAAAAATGGTTCATGTGGTACCCGACGTGTCCTAAATGTGCGAAAAAATACGGGAAGAATTATGTGGTGATTGTAGCAGAAGTAAAATAGTAAGAATAGTATAAAACTAAAAAGAGCTGGCCAAAAATAAATTTACTGAAAAAAAGTTATAGGGTGGTCCATAAAGCCCAGTCCAAATTTAATATAGTTTAGTTCTTTACTCATTAGTTTGTACTCAATTAGTTAATTTATTCAGTTAATTTATTCAGTTAATTTATTCAGTTAATTTATTCAGTTAATTTATTCAGTTAATTTATTCAGTTAATTTATTCAGTTAATTTATTCAGTTAATTTATTCAGTTAATTTA
>JAQVBP010000088.1:5900-12150 GCA_028690255.1 Methanosarcinaceae archaeon | reverse complement strand
AGCACCCTGAGCAAACTCGGGAGCACCCTGAGGGGGATGGGGGACGTAAAGCCTGAAGAAGCAAAAGAGAAACTTGAAAGAGCCCTGGAGATACAGGAAAACCTGCTTAAAAAAGAGCCTGAAAGCAAACAGGTGCAGGAAGAACTGGCTCTTACAAAGGAGAGGCTGGAAAATTAATGCTTTTCCCTTCTCCCGACCCACATTTCCCCTCATTTTCAGGACCCTTCAGCAGGCCCCCCTACTTTACAGGCTGTCCG
The DNA here is from genome assembly GCA_028690255.1 of Methanosarcinaceae archaeon. Lineage (GTDB taxonomy): Archaea > Halobacteriota > Methanosarcinia > Methanosarcinales > Methanosarcinaceae > JAQVBP01. The sequence goes on along the minus strand of JAQVBP010000088.1, from coordinate 11,893 downwards.
ACAATTACTGTAGGTAATATCACAATTCCTTCGTCGGACAGCTTCTAAAGATTCAGGGGTTTTCTGCTGCGTTCTTACAATAATATATTAGATTATAAAGACCATCGCGGCAACGACTGTGGTCCATTTACCATTCTTATCTCCATTTGCGGTCTGGCAGGCGTGGAAAGTGTCGAAAATATGCCCGCTTGTCTTGTAGACCTGTTCTCTTTCGTGCCAGGCCGACTCTGCGTCAAACTCTATACCGAGGGTGGTTGCAAGCATGGTCGCTGCCAGGTCTTCCGCATATTCCCCTGCGATTATTTCTTCTTCCCCGTAGGAGTGGTGTTCTGAAATATAACCATAGTTATTTTCATTGACCGGGACGGCGGTGCCTATTGCCGAAGTGACCAGGCGATGTGGCTCATTGGTATCGTTTCTGGCCAGCACGCAGTGTACAATGGCTCCGGGTTTCAGTTCTGATAATCCCTCTTCTCTGGATACGATTTTACAGTTGGGAGGCAAAATACTGGATACACAAACAAGATTGAATTTCTCAATGCCTGCAGCCCGAAGGGCAAGTTCAAAGGAGGCTAATCTGTCCTTATGGACCCCTGTGCCCCTGGTTAAAAATGCTTTTCTAGGGATCATGTTCTTTCCTTTATATTATTTGTAATTGTAATTTTTCTATCCGATAACAGGCTCTTCTACATTTATCTCCTCTTCTCGATCGGGACCGGAGGCAGCAATGGTTCTGGGGCCCCGTTCCCAGGTGCAAGACGCAAATGCCTGAATGGAAATAATTTAGATCCATGCCGATTTACCTGGTTCCCGACTTTCCGGCACATTAGAGCCTGCATCCTGCGAGTGGCCGGAGATCATTCTGCCGTTTCGAAATAGATTCCTCTTGATTAATGTTTCAGTATTTTATCTTTTTGCTTTCGAAGCCATTTTTTTATTTTCTGGGGATGCGGAAGGGAAATAGAATACACTTTAAATCCGGTAAGGGAACGAGAATAAGAAGCCGAAATCCCTTAATCCTCATTTTCAGCCAGCCGTTCCCCGGCATTCGGGGTTTCCTCAAGGGGGGATAAACCATTGTTTTTCTCCCCCCCTTACGCGAAAGTGCCTTAGGCTATTGCTTTTTCGTAGACGTCAGATTTCGAGACCCCTTCGAAAATCAGGGTGGTCTCGATAGGGAGCCCCCCTTCATGGGCCCTGATTTCCTTCTTCTGGAAATTGATAGAAACCTGGGCTTCGGAAAGCCCGGACTCTGCCATGTAGTCCAGGACCATTTTCCTGCCGAACTCCTCGGCGTACTCAACGGCCTCCGACATGGAGAGGAAGGTCCTCCTCCCTATAGGGGTATAAACCACCACTGCCTTTGTCCGGAGGTTATACTTCGACTCACTGTAAACACCCCTTATGGTGATCTCAACCCGCTTGATACCTTTTCCCACAAGGGCCCCTACAGCATTTCCGACATCCGAGTACTCGGGAAGCAGGATTTCTGCATCTATAAGGGCCTTCAGTTCTTCCAGGTAGGCCCGCACCGGGCCTCCGAGGAGCACGACCGGCACATCGACTTTGAAGCGGGAGAAGAAATTGCCTTCAAGCACCTTTTCGATTTCTTTTTTGTCCACCCCTTCCATCAGGAAGGCGATGAGGTCTTTGGCCATGTTCTTTGCAAAGAGCCTCTTTACGTTCGTACAGAACTCGTACTTGTCCATCCCCACGTAGTTGGCAAGAAGCGTCGCCCCGATAACCGAGGCTTCGGAATCCCATTCCGTGTATTCCCCGAGCACGTGCAGGGCATCCGTCGGCGTAAAACCTATCGCCTGGACCAGCCGCTTCTGTATCAGGGAGTCCATGACCCTCCGGGACGGCAGGATGTTCCTGTCCCAGTAGACCTCGTTTAAGGAAAGAGGCTCGTCACCCAGGAGCTCAAGGAGTTCTTTCTCCTCAACGGTAAGCTCGATTGCTTCCTGCTTTGTCCTGACAAAGAATTTTGTTGCCTGGATGTGCTCGTTGAGCTTAAGCCTGTCCGGAATCCAGCGTTTACTCAGGCTTTTCATGAATGAGGGGTAAAGGACAGCTGCCCTGCAGAGGGGCACAACCCTTCTGGGCCCGACATTGGTCTTGCTGCCCTGGGTCCAGATATGGCTGTCCCCGCCCATGGCCGAGGTCTCCATCCGAAGTGCCTTGACCTTGGTCTGCCAGCCCCCGACAACGGCCCCGGTCTCGCTCAGGTAGGGAAGCCCGTTATAAATCAAAGAGACGTCCGTGCTTGTTCCCCCGACGTCAATTACCGCACAGGTTTCTTTTCCGGAAAGATAAGAGGCCCCGAGCAGGCTTGCGGCAGGCCCCGAGAATACGGATTCGATGGGTTTTTTCATGGCTTCTTCGAGGCTTACAACCGAACCGTCACAGCGGAGCATGGCGACCCTGGAATCGATGCCTCTCCTTTTGATTTCGGATACGACCGTGTGCAGGAAGCGTTCGGTAATCGGGAGGAGCTGGGCGTTTAAGTAGGCGGTGACTCCTCTCTCGTAAGCCCCGAGGGCCCTGGCCAGTTCGTTTCCGCAAACCACGGGAAGCCCTGTTAGTTCCTGAATAAGCTCCTTTACCCTGAGCTCGTGCTCCGGGTTCCGGACACTGAAGTAGGAAGAGACCGCAAAGGCCGAGACTCTGTCTTTTAAGCCGAGTACGAATTCCCGAACAGTATCAAGGTCAAGGCCCTCTACTTCGTTTCCGTGGGAGTCATGCCCGCCTTTTACCATTGTATAGTACCTTATCGGGCAGTCCCTGGGGATTTCATAGTCCCCCACAAAGACCAGCCCTACCGGAAAGCCGGTCTTTTCAAGGATTGTGTTGGTGGCAAGGGTCGTTGAGACCGAAACGAGCTTGACCTGCTTCAGTTTCTCGGAGTCAAGCCCGTCCATAGAATTCATGATCCCTTCCAGAAGGTCCGGGTAGGTGGTAAGCGCCTTGTTTGATTTTTCAATTTTTCCGTCGGAATTCCTGATTAAAACGGCGTCGGTGTAGGTTCCACCCGCATCGATGCCCAAACTGTATTCCATTTTTTAATACACTCCTTATTCCTGCAGTCCTCTTGATGCAGTTTTTTTACAGTTTTTCGAGGATGCCTTTTCCGTTATGCCCTGCTGGTGGGTACTATGCAGGGTTTTAAATGTGTTTTCAGGAAATAATTACGGGTTTGGGATAAAGCCCTCTTAGTGAAATAATGGTTTTTATATATTTAATTATATGTAAATTAAGTAGTTCCGATTAAGTTTAGTTCCGAAAGTATAATTATTACATAAGTTCGAGCTACTTCTCAAAAAGTATGGTACCATCTCCAAAAAGATTGGAATCGCACTAAAAAGAGTTTTTTGTAGGACAATGGAATCTCTTCTGAATGACAAATCAAAAAGAAAATTCCATTGAGTCCTTAGCCACAGTCAGTTTGATGGCTGTAGCATCTGAAATGTTTAGCAACTATCGTATAGTTAATTTACCAAAGGGTGCAAAATACTCTTATAATGATGTTTTTACTGTATTACTACATGCCGCAACATCTGTAAATAATTCACTTGAATCTGCAAATAACGATCTTAAGCTTAAATCCACTCTATCTAAAATACCGTCAGCCGACATTATTGTCTTTGTGCTCTCTCCAAGAAGGATTGCTAAATCCGCCTGGGTAAGTAAAGCGCCCTGAGTGTAAGCTTCGTTACTTATGCGCGTGATTCGTTTATGCAGCAGCTCCTGCTGATCCTTAACTGTACAGTCAACAGGGTCATAGATGGTGATTTTGACGGGAACCAGATTCATTTCGTAACTGGTACACCTGGAGGAACATCCTTGGAAACCGCATGGAAGACGATCTGTCCTTCCTTATGCGGGCTGCTGAAGTATAGGTCAAAATAAAAAATGAAAAGCTCAGATAATGATCGGCAGACTGCACGAGGGAATGAATAGTCATGCATGAGCTCGTTGTAAAGCTGTGTCTGTAATTGACGATTAAAGGTTGAAAGGTATTCTTTTGGGATTTTCACGAACATTAGCGCCACCAATAATGTTTTGATGACAAGAGTAGGTAAATAATTGGTCAGATGGGAGTATTTTCCTTTCGGAACCAAGGCCATTCGAAACTACTGTTGACAGGATTAGTTTTATATGCTAGTTCTGCCGTTACCTTATTGTTAGTCCTCAGGACAGGAGTAAACAAACGGTCAACGTTGGTAGACTCAGGATATAATTAAGAAGACTGTCTAATATTTAGACAAGAATCTAAAATCAATTGTGCGAGGGTTGCCGAGTGGTTAAAGGCGATGGGCTCAAGATCCATTCCCGCAGGGGTTCAAGGGTTCGACTCCCTTCCCTCGCACTAATTTATTATTCTGTTTTGTTTTCACATCATTCTTGAAAAGGCCGGGTTTTGTGGAACCGCCTCTGTACTTCCTCCCTGAAAAATAAAATTTTCCTCTAAAATTCGAGCTTATAGTTCCCCATAAAAATGCCTGTAGTCTTCAATGGCCTTTTTGGCCTGCTCCGGGAATTCTTCCTTCAAATATTCGATAAACTCATCCCTGGATTCCATTTCTCCTATTAGCTTAACGAATCGGGAAACAAGCTCTTTTGACGCCGGGTTTCCTTTTTCAACCTCAAAGGAGAGACATAGGGCCTCTTTTGGAAAATATTTCCATCTTATATGAGGGGAAACCGAACCTATCAGCACCCCCTCTTTCAGGACGCTGAAGGCAGGGACTCCGATTTTCCTGATCCGGTCTTTTCCTGCAAGTTTCTCAAAATTTTCCTTTGAATACGAGTGCAGCTCAATGTAAATATCGGGTCTTAGCCTTTCAATGGCCTCAAGGAGGATTTTTCCCGGGCCCGGATAGTAATGCGAATCAAGGGTTGAGATGTATTCCCCTTTGCTGACCAGAGTCAGGAGCGCAAGAGTCCCGGTTTTCGGAGATTTTCCTCTTCCCTCTCCCTTGCTTTCCCCCGTATCCCGGATTTCCTCCAGGATGCAGGAGGTGTCCCTCCACTCATCTCCGTGCAGGCCCGCGGCAAAGAGGCGGACAGGTTTTCCGCTGCCTATAATTTCCACCACTGTTTTTCATGCTCCTTATTTACCCTTCGAGCTCTACCACCGGTTTTCTGGCAATTACGTATATTTCCTGTTTTTCGGACTCGATTACCTGCAGGATTTCGAGGCCCAGGGCTTCGATTTGGCTCAGGATGGGTTTCGGGTTTTTGCGTTTGGGGATTTTGATTACCTGAAGCAGTTTTCCACCTTCCTTTAAAAGGGGAAGCAACCTTTCAAGAACCTTTATGGAAGCTGCAGGGTCAAGCGTCACATCGGAGAGAATTACGTCCACAGGCTCCCCGGAGAGCTCTTTCAGGGGCACGGAAAAGACGTTCCCGAACATGATATCGACATTATCCTTTTCGTAAGCGATTTTTCCCAGTTCACTCCGGAATTCCCGGCTGAACTCGATTCCTTTTATATGACCCACGATTTCCGAGGCAAAGGTCAGGAAACCTCCGGCGCTTGAGCCGAGATCAAGCACCCGGTCCCCGGGCTTTAAGATCCCGCTTTCTTCCTGGATCCTTTTTAGTTTGAAATAGCCCATGGGCATGTCCAGACCTTCCAGAACCTCGATTTCGTCAAGTGAAGACACGTCTTTTGAAACCTTTTTTACTGTAGTGCCGTTTATCTTTACGCTTCCTGAAAGGACGGCAGCCTTTGCCCGACCCCGGGACTTGAAATAGCCCATATCTACAAGATATGCATCCAGTCTCATGAGGCAATAGTATTTTCAGGCCTGTATATATAGTGAACTCCCCCTCCCTTCCAGTTTCATACAGAAGAAATCGTTGAGCATGGGGGTCCCTCCTGCCAAAAAAGATGAATGTATAGATTACCTGTTGGTGAAATATGAAATATGGAGCGTTTCGTGGAAAATTATCGTGGAAAATTATCGTGGAAAATTATCGTGGAAAAT
>JAQVBP010000088.1:2203-5800 GCA_028690255.1 Methanosarcinaceae archaeon | reverse complement strand
TCGTGGAAAATTATCGTGGAAAATTATCGTGGAAAATTATCGTGGAAAATAATATCCTAAAAAATACATTAATTTATATATATTTTCTATTTTTTGTAAAACATTATTATTAATCGTCAACATATGGATATATTTTTAAGGAGATATCTCTTTTTGATTTATAAATTCATAATTACCAAAATGTTTATTTTTAATATTGATTTGGAAATTTCAAACTTGAAAATATGACGTCTGCAAGGTCTGATCTAAAAACCAACAGGTTTTGTCCTGCATCTGTTTTTCGGTCTGAAATCTCATTATTCATCTAAATTTGTTCATCCAAACTATCAAGGAGTAATAAATGATAAAGAAGTTCACGGAGTTGTTTCCTCTCTGGGCGGTGCTTCTCTCCGCTGTAGCATACGTTTACCCGGAGTACTTCGCCCCCCACAAAGGTCTGATCGTGCCTTTCCTGAGCCTGATCATGCTGGGTATGGGGGTGACGCTTTCCGCGGAGAACTTCCTGGCGGTCTTAAAAAGGCCATCCGTGGTTCTGCTGGGCACCCTCATGCAGTACACCCTCATGCCCTTTATTGCATGGCTTGTCTGCATGGCCCTGGGGATTCCCACGGAGATCATGGCCGGTTTCATACTCCTGGGCTGCTGCCCCGGAGGAACGGCTTCAAACGTGATCTGCTACCTGGCAAAAGGGGATGTGGCACTCTCTATAGTACTTACCACCGTCTCAACCCTGGTGGCTTTCGTCGCCACTCCTTTCCTTACCTGGGCCTATATCGGACAGACCGTGCCTGTGGATATAATGGGGATGCTGTTGAGCGTCGTAAAAATCGTGCTTGTACCCGTTGTCTTCGGGCTTTCGATAAATTACATGCTCGGAAAACATATTGAAAAGGTCAGAGACATCTTTCCCGCAATCTCGGCCCTTGCGATCGTGATTATAATCGCGGTTATCATAGGGGTAAACAGGGAGAGCCTTGAGCAGATAGGCCCGCTGGTCCTGCTCGCGGTAGTCCTGCATAACGGGCTGGGTCTGGCGAGCGGTTACGGGGTCGCAAAGGTCCTCAAGCTCAGCGAAAAGGAAGCCAGAACCCTTGCCATCGAGGTCGGGATGCAAAACTCCGGCTTAAGCGTGGCTCTTGCAATAAAACATTTCACAGCAGTTGCTGCTCTCCCGGGAGCCATTTTCAGTATATGGCATAACCTCTCGGGAGCCTTCCTGGCAGGGCACTGGTCAAAAGAGAAGAACCCGACCCTCGGAAAAAAAGAGAGACCCGCAATAAAAGGGAATCCGAACAAATAAAAGTGAATTGGGGAATTCTGCAAAAAAGACCCGGAAAGCGAGGAAAAAACAGAGAGTTTGAAATTCTTCTTTTTTCCTCCGTTTCCGGTTATCAAAGTTTCTTTCCCTAAATAAAAATCTCACGATAAAAGATATTTAACCAACTTTTCCGGAAGCCATTTTCTTATATGAATCAGTTTCCGGGAATTTCCCGGCAGGGAACTGGCCAAAATAAAGGGCAGGCCCTCCGGAAAAAAAGAGAGACCCGCAATAAAAGGGAATCCGGTAAATAAAAGTATGAATTGGGGAATTCTGCAAAAAAGACCAGTGAAGCGAGGAAAAAACAGAGAGCTTAAAACCTCCTTTTTTCCTCCGTTTCCGGTTTTCAAGGTTTCTTTCCCTAAATAATAAAATTTCCCGATAAAAGATATTTAACCAATTTCCCGGCAGCCATTTTCTTATATGGCTCAGTTTCCGGGAATTTCCCGGCAGGGAGCTGGCCAAAATAAAGGGCAGGCCCTCCGGAAAAAAGAGAGACCCGCAATAAAAGGGAATCCGATAAATAAAAGTATGAATTGGGGAATTCTGCAAAAAATACGAAGCGAGGAAAAACAGAGGGCTTCAAGTTTTATGTTTTTCCTCCGTTTCCGGTTAGTGAACTACCCCCGCCTGCCAGCCTCCGGTTGTCGTGTTAAACCATAGTTTAACAGGAGTTTCTAATTTTCAATTAAAAACATCGAGGAAGGGGACTTCTCGCCTGTTTGTTTAATTTTTAATAATCCTTCGATAGTGTAGGAAAAGTATGTAATACACAATTATTTTTGAAGTTCACTTGAAAATTTCCTGTTTTTTAAGGTAAATTTCAGGTTACAATTCAATTAATTTTTAAAGATACCTATTTTTGGAAAAGGGGCCTCTTCCCTATTGTTTAAATAGCGGAGGCTACATTTAATTCCACAATGATAAGTGATGTGCTGAAGGTTTTCAGAGGACTTAGTAATAAAGATTTTAGAATCCTGACGGGCATTGAAATGGGCATGAAACATTTTGAATGGGTCCCCGTCGAAGATATGAATAAGTACACAAAACTTCCTGTTGATAAACTCGCATACAGACTGAAAAAACTGGTTGGAAATAAGCTGGTTGTAAGGACTTTCCAGCCTTACGAAGGATACCAGATTTATTTTGAAGGCTATGACGCCCTGGCCCTCAACACCTTTGTGAAAAGAAAGACCATCACCGCAATAGGGGATGAAATCGGAGTCGGAAAGGAGTCCGTGGTTTTTGAGGCCATAAAGGAACCCGAACTTGCGATAGGGGATCCCATCCCGGTTATTATAAAGTTCCACAGGGAAGGCCGAACAAGTTTCAAGCAGGTAAAACGGACCAGAGAACACATCGGGGACCGGGAACATTTTTCCTGGATTTATGCGGCCCGTCTGGCGGCCCAGCGGGAGTTCGATATTTTGAGCACCCTTTACCCGAAGGTCTCGGTCCCGAGGCCCGTTGGCCATAACCGGCACGCGATTGTCATGGAACTTGCCAAAGGAAGTGTACTTGTCAAGACAAAGCTCCTTAATCCCGAATGGTACCTGGACGAAATAATCAGGCAGGTAAAGCTCACCTATTCCCTCGGAATTATTCACGCTGACCTCAGTGAATACAATATTTTCGTAAGTGAAGACGGCATCGAGCTTATAGACTGGCCTCAGTACATAAGCACAATCCACCCCAATGCAGACGAACTGCTCAAACGGGACGTCTCGAATGTGCTGACCCACTTCGACCGAAAATACGGAGTTAAAAGGGATCTCGAAGAATTGCTCAGGGAGATAAAAGCAGCCGGGGTCACAGCTGAAGAAGCTGCTGAAGAAGCTGCTGAAACAGAGACAGAGACAGAGATAGCTTCCAAAGAAATTGCTGAAACAGGAGCTGAATCTGAGGCCGAAGGTGCTAATATAATCAGGTAATTAGATTTCTTAAACTAATCTTAAAAGAGAATTTGAATCATGGAAGGCACGAAAACACACGGAAAAGAACCGCCTGAAAGACGCCATTTATGGCTATTCAAATATTTTTCAATCTGTTTAAACAATCGGTGTTCAGGCATTATTCCGGTGTTGCGATTTCATCACAACTCCCGGTAAATCTTTGATTTCCTGTGATCCCGAAGCGGAACTCAAAATAAACCAAGTAAGTCCGCTTGAGCGAGCAGAGCGAGCGAAACGGACCCCGTGCTGTTGCGATTTCATCGCAACTCCCAGGAAATCTTTGATTTCCTGTGCTCCCGAAGCGGAACTCGGGAAGTGGAACTCGGG
>JAQVBP010000088.1:0-2103 GCA_028690255.1 Methanosarcinaceae archaeon | reverse complement strand
GATCATCTGTGGTAATCTATGGAATTGATATTGCCCGGGGCTCGCCGAGGGCAAAGGAGCTTCCCCGCTATGCTCTTGCCGTCCTGAAGGACGGGGTGGTCACCCACCATACCATGCTCCGCCGCCAGAAGGTTCTGAATATGATCCAGAAGGACCGGCCGACCATCATAGCGGTGGACAATATTTTTGAGCTTGCGGCTGATAAAAAGGAACTCATCCATATCATGGACCGCCTGCCGGCCGGGGTCCGGCTTGTCCAGGTAACCGGAGGCCTGCGCCCCGAGCCCCTTGTCCGACTCGGCCGGAAACACGGGCTTTCCTTTGACCCCACAAACCCGAACGAGGAAGCCGAAGCCTGCGCCCGGCTGGCCGATATGGGAGTAGGACACGTGGTCTTACTTTTTGAGGACATTACCCGGATCAAGGTCAGCAGGGCGAGGTCCCTGGGAAAAGGGGGCTGGAGCCAGAACCGCTATCGGAGAAAGGTTCACGGGGCCGTCCTGGAGAGGAGCCGGGAGATTGAATCGGTTCTCAGGGAACTTTTCCGGAAGAAGGGAATTAAATACGAGATTATAAACGTAAAAGGCTTCGGTGGCTACGTAAGGTCCGAGTTTACGGTCTATGCAAAGCGTGGAGAGGTTCCAATACACCCGATGGCAAGTAACGATGCACAGGTAAGCGTAAAGAGTGTCGAAAGGGACAAGATCCGCTATGAACCCCTGCAGGAGAAAAATCCCCGCAGGCGCTTTACCATTGTAGGGATCGACCCCGGGACCACGGTCGGGCTTGCTATCCTCTCTTTTGAGGGGGAGGTTCTTTTTTTAAAAAGTTTCAGGGGTATAGCTCCGGACGAGGTTGTCAAGCTGATCGCCGAGTACGGAAAACCCGCGGTAATCGCAAGTGACGTGAGCCCCATGCCAGGCTCGGTCGAAAAGATCCGGCGTAGTTTTAATGCGGTTCCTGCAAGCCCTGGTATGGAAATCCCGGCCGAAGAAAAGATCGCCCTCGCAAAACCTTTCGGCTACGCCAACGACCATGAACGAGACGCCCTGACCGCAGCCCTTCGCACCTACAAAAGCTACAGGAACATTTTTTCCAGGATAGAGAAAAAGGCTCCGGAAACCGCCGATATTGAACTTATAAAGCTTTATGTTATCCAGGGCGACTCAATTGACTCAGCAATCGAAAAAGCCGCGGCTGAGGTGGAGACCACGGCCGGAAGCCCGAAACACCCCGAGAAAAAGGAGCTTCCCGAAAAATTCGGCTCCGGAGATACTGAAGAGGCCCACCGCAAACTCAGGGATACCGTCAGGATGCAGGGGGATCAGATCCGGAACCTGCAGGACTACGTTGAAGAGCTGAAACGGGAAAAAGTTGTCAGGGACAGGAAACTCTCAAGACTTGAATCAAAAATCAAGAGCTTCAAAAAAGAAGCTTACAGGGAAGTCCGGAAAGAGAGCGAAATTCGGGTCCGGGACAGTATCATCGAGGCCCTGAGAAGGGAGCTTCAGAAGAAAACCAGTACCATCCGGGAACTCCGCCGGAGGAGCCGAAAACTCAAGAAGATAAGAAAAATGGAATTCCGGGGGGAAGGAACGCCTGTAAAGGTTGTGACCTCCTTTACAAAAGAATCCATTGCCGAGACAGAAGAGCACTACGGCCTGAAGGAGGGGGACGTAATCTTTCTTGAAAATCCGAGCGGTGGCGGAGCTGCCACGGCCCGGGTCCTGGTTGATGCAAAAGTCCGGGCCGTCCTTGTGCCGGAAGAAGTCTCTCACGCGGCCGAAGAGGCCTTTTTCAAAGGGGACGTTCCGGTGCTCAAAAACTTCCCGCTTGAAAGGGTCGATGACTTTGCGATGGCCGACCCTGAAGCCCTTAAGGCCGCAATTTCCGAATGGGAAAAAGAAGCCGAAAAGATACGGGCCAGAGCTAAGGAAGACGAACTGGAAAGCCTCCTGGATGAATACAGAAGTGAAAGAAGGAGAGGCCTGCTCTGAGGGGAGGGGGGGTTGCAGGCTGTATTTTTTAAAATATACACTTCTTCATTTCGACCAGGACCTCACTTTTAAGGCTAAAAATCAATCCCAGAGGATTATTTTTTAT
>JAQVBP010000087.1:6119-12314 GCA_028690255.1 Methanosarcinaceae archaeon | reverse complement strand
TCCAGGTAGTCTCCAAGGAGGCTTGAAGGCTGTTCGTCTAACCTCGGGCAGACCTCATAGCAGGCCCCGCAGGGCACGTCGTCAACAGCTGCTTTACAGTAGCCGTTGTTAATGGGGCTTGAAGAGTTCTCGCCGGTTTCGAAGTAAAGGGCATCTGCCGGACAGACCGCAACGCAGGCCCCGCAGCCCGAGCAGAGGTCCGTGTCCCAGATCGCTTCTTTCAGGTCCCTGTAATCCTTACTTACTTTGTACTCTGTCATCTGAATCACTCCCAGACGTACTTTCCTGCAAAAGGACGGCTGCTTGAGGGAGCTATCCTTGTGTAATTGGTATCCAGAAACTCGGTGGGGTCAAGCCCGAACCGGGCGCAGAACCCTTCGATTTCCGGTTTGATACGTTCGAGGTCGGCTTCCGTGAACTCGAACTTCTTTGCACCTACTCCGAGCAGGTGGTCTTCGACCTCTCCACGGATAATGATTTCTCCGCCGTGGATTCCGCTCCCGATCCCGCGGTCGGTCATGGACTTTTCCAGGCCGATCCCGAGCACAAGCACAAGTCCGCCTGCCATGTATTCTCCGAGGAAGGAGTGGGCTGTTCCTCCGATTACCAGCACGGGCCTGGCGTCCAGGTCGTACTGCTTCATGTGGATGCCGCCTCTGTACCCGATGTTGTTCCGGATATAGACCTTTCCTCCCCGCATCCCGTGGGCCACGGCGTCTCCGGCGCTTCCGTGGATTACGAGCAGACCGCTGTTCATGGTGTTTCCGGGGGCGTGTTCTCCGTTTCCGTGCACGATGCAGGTCGGGCCGTTCATGAGCATCGCAAGGTCCCCGCCGGGGACCCCGTTAATGACAATGCGCACGTCGTCGCCCCTTAAGCCGTCGGCAATGAAACGCTGCCCGAGTACGTTGTCAAGCACGATTTCTTTTACTCCGTCGGCCACGGCAGCCTTGATCTGCTGGTTCAATGGGGTGTAATGCATGTTTTTTGCATCGATTCTGAGCGTCATCTTCAGGCCCCCACTGTTTTCACATCAAGCACTTCAAGCAGCCCTTCGTCCAGCATGAACCCGCGCAGGCGGTCCCTGTTTCCGCGCATGCTCTCGATACTGTTGATTCCGGCAGCTCCCATGAGTTCGCTCAGGTCCAGGGTCCAGCCCTTGATAAGGTTCGAGACCTGTCTTGCTCCCTCTTCGGGGTTAAGCCGGCTCACAAGGTCGGGGCGCTGGGTGGCAATTCCCCAGGGGCAGAGCCCTCTGTAACAGTTTCCGCAGACCCGGCAGCCCATGGCGATAAGGGCCGCGGTTCCGATATAGACCGCGTCCGCTCCAAGGGCAATGGACTTTGCAAGATCGGCACTGTTTCTGATCCCGCCACTTGCAATAATGGAGACTTCGTTTCGGACTCCCTGTTCCCTGAGTTTCTGGTCAACACTTGCAATGGCAACCTCGATCGGGATTCCAACGTGGTCCCTGAAGACCTTGGGGGCTGCTCCGGTCCCGCCGCGGTAGCCATCGATTACAACCGCGTCTGCGGAAGAACGGGCAATACCCGCCGCAATTGCCGCGACGTTGTGTACGGCCGCAATTTTCACGAAGACCGGTTTTTTCCACTCGGTCGCTTCCTTAAGGCCCCGGACAAGCTGGACCAGGTCTTCAATACTGTAAATGTCGTGGTGAGGGGCAGGGCTGATGGCATCGCTTCCTTCGGGGATCATCCTTGTCATGGAAACTTCCGCCGAGACCTTTTCTCCAGGCAGGTGCCCTCCAATTCCAGGTTTTGCTCCCTGGCCGATCTTGATCTCGATTGCCGCTCCCCTTTCAAGGTAGTCCACGTTCACGCCGAAGCGGCCCGAGGCTACCTGGGCGATCAGGTTATTCTGGTAGGGGTAAAGTTTTCTGTGCATCCCGCCTTCCCCGGTCCCCATGAAGGTCCCGAGTTCGGACACGGCTTTTGCCATGCTGAGGTGGGCGTTTAAGCTGATGGCCCCGAAACTCATGTGCCCTATCATGATCGGAGTTTCAAGCCTGAGGTTGGGGGCAAGTTTCGTCTCAAGTTCCACGTCTCCGGCTTCGGTCTTTTTGAACTGGAGTCTGGAGGGCTTTTTCCCTATATAGGTCCTGAGTTCCATGGGTTCTCTCAGGGGGTCGATACTCGGGTTTGTTACCTGGCAGGCATCAAGCAGGAGCCGGTCGAAAATGATCGGATGGTTCTGCGTGTTTCCCATGCCTGACAGGATGATCTTTCCGCTCCGGGCCTGTCTTATTACATCTTCTCTGGCTTCCCTGGTCCAGACGGGGTGGCTGCGGTAGTCAACAGGGTTTTCCTTGAGGTTAATTGCGTCCCGCGGGCACATGGCGATGCAGCGCATACAGGCGGTACATTTTCGGGACTCGGTTATTATCCGGTCTCCTTCTCTCCTGAACACCCCGTAGGAACAGTTTTCAATGCAGCGGCCGCAGTCCATACACTGCTCCCGGTCGATACTGATCTTGTAGCGGGGGGGTACACTTCCGAGGGTCATTCGTTAAACCTCCCGATGATAGGCTCTCCTGCTCTGGGGGTATAGATGTTTTCAATCCCGGGTTCAATCACCCGGATTGCGGCCTCTTCGCTGGAGATGTAAAGTCTGTTTTCGGTTTCTCCGACCACGAGGGGACGGAGTTTGATCCTGTCCGTAAAGCCTACAATGCCGTCGGTTGAAGCGACCACAATTGCGAAAGGCCCGTTCATGAGGGCTGAGCCGTAGGTCAGGCGGATTGCCCGGTTAAGTTCCTCTTCGGCAGGGGGCATGCGGTCGATTTCGTCCCAGAACGGAGGGGCAAGGGCTTTGACAATCCTTTCTTTGGAAAGCCCGTGCTTTCTTCCGAGCAGATCGAAAAGGTAGGCCACAACCTCGGTGTCCGTGAGAAGAGTGCACTTGTAGCCGTACCCTTCAACATAGCGCTTGTTTGTCCCGTAGGAGGTGATTTCTCCATTATGTACAACCGACCAGTCGAGGAGGTTAAAGGGATGAGCTCCTCCCCACCAGCCCGGGGTGTTTGTGGGGTAACGGTTATGGGCAAGCCAGATGTAGCCTTCGTATTCTTCAATCCTGAAGAAGTTTGCTACGTCTTCAGGCCAGCCCGAGGCCTTGAATACCCCCATGTTTTTTCCGGAGGAAAAGACCAGGGCACCTTTTATTCCTGCGTTTACTTCCATTACGATATCCTTGACAAGGTCATCTTCGGAGCCAAGGCTGCCTCCGATCTGATCCTTGAAGGGTTTGAAGAAGTACCTCCAGGGGATATGGACCTTTTTCAGGCCTGGTTGCTCGGTTGTTGGGATTTCTTCCTGGTGCACTATAGTGCCCTGTTTCTGGAGGATTTCGTCAACCTTTTCTTTTGGTTCTTCCATGTTGTCAAAAAAAACATGAAGAGCATAGCAGTCTGCATAATCAGGATAAATCCCGTATGCAACATAGCCTGCCCCGTCTCCGCTACCTCGCTCATTCATGAGGCTCAGGGCGGCTTTTATGCACGAACCGTCCATCCTGGACTTTGTTCGGTCTATGACGCCGATAATTCCACACATTGCAATCACTTCAGAAATAAGTTCGTTATAAGGTTAATTCAGAAATAAGTCAGTTATAAGGTTAAAAAGCATTTATACAATCGGAGCTTATGTGTTTAAAAATCTGCAAAAAACCTGTACATAATATATGGAACTCAGCAGTTGCCTCTGCGAGTATAATGGGAATAACTGAGTGCTCAGAAACGGTTTACTCTTTTGTCCGGTTTCCCGATTTTGTCCAGTTTCCCGATTTTTTCCGGTTTTTCGATTTTTCGTACGGTAGCCATAAGCTTGTAGATATTCTGCAGTAGTAATTCCTTTTTTGGGGCTAATTCATTGTCCGTCCAAGCTTTGAGAACTCCTACCATAAGAAGCAGGTAAGTTAATACCCCCCTTACTATATATAAAATTTCCCGTATTGTATGCAGGAGGAAAGGTCGTTAAAAACAGATACGGTATCCCTTTTTTTCTGGCTATTTTCAGGTAGTTAAAAAAAAGATTTTTGATCTGGTATAAGGCCTCTACCCCCGGGACGGGGGTCTCAGTATGGGTTCCGCAATTCGTTGCCTTTTTCGTCAGAGCTATGAATTGTGCCCTCAGATTCCTTCGGATACTGGTCGGGAGAAGCTACGAAGCCTTTAGCTTCGTGGTAGTCACCATCCGGGCTTTAAGTGACTACCCCCACCTAACCAGCCTTCGGCTGGCGAGGAAAGGGTCTTTTGCTGTCTGAGATCCCGGGTTTTTAATAAAGAATTTAAGCAGGCTGGTTTGTAGACAGGGCACAGATTTACAGCCGCTTATTTTCTTTGAATTATCTGTGTAATTTATCGGGGTAATTCTTTTTTGTACTCCTCAGAGCATGTGCAGGTAGGTCTCAAGTTCCCAGGGGTGGACCATTTCCTTGTACCTGTTCCATTCTTTTGTCTTTGAGCAGAGGTATTTTTCAAAAACATGGTCTCCGAGTGAACTGCGTACGAATTCGCTCTTTTTCATCTCGTCTATTGCTTCTTTCAGGTCTGCGGGAAGGGATAGGATACCTTTTTCCTGGCGTTCTTTTTCACTTAGCTTGAATATGTTTATGTTGCTTGGCTCTCCGGGATCGGTTTTGTTCTTTATCCCGTCAAGCCCGGCCCTGAGCATAAGCGCAAAGGCCAGGTAGGGGTTGCAGGCCGGATCCGGGCACCTGAGTTCTACTCTTGTCCCTTTGCCTCTTGCGGAAGGGATCCTTATCAGGGAACTCCTGTTGCTGTCCGACCAGGTGATGTGTATGGGGGCCTCGTAGCCAGGAACCAGCCTCTTGTAGGAGTTTACCACCGGGTTGGTTACTGCGGCAAATTCTCTAATATGTTTCAGTAGCCCGCCTATGTAGTACCTTGCCTCGTCCGAAAGCCCGTTGGGAGAGTCAGGGCTGTAAAAGGCGTTTTCTCCGCCCTTAAATAGGGACTGGTTGGCGTGCATGCCCGAGCCACTTATTCCGTAGATGGGTTTTGGCATAAAGGTTGCATAGTATCCTTTATGGTAAGCGATGGACTTGACCACGTACTTGAAAGTGACAACGTTATCGGCCGTTGTCAGGACGTCTCCGAACCTGAAATCGATTTCGTGCTGGGAGGGGGCAACTTCATGATGGGAAGCCTCTATTTTGAAACCCATATGTTCAAGGGCGTAATCGATATCCCTTCTGACATCCTGGGCCCTGTCGAGGGGAGCGAAATCAAAGTAGCCACCGTGGTCCGTGAGTTCGGTTGTGGGGTTCCCGTTTTCGTCCAGCTTGAAGAGGAAGAACTCAAGTTCCGGGCCCACGTTCATGGAATAGCCCAGTTTTTCGGCGTCGGCAATCGCACTTTTCAGGACGTAGCGCGGGTCTCCTTTGAAGATTTTTCCATTCGGGAGTTTAACGTCTCCGAGGATACGGGCCACAGCTCCTGCCGAAGGTCTCCAGGGCAGAATCCGGAAGGTTGACGGGTCCAGTTCGAGCATCATATCCGATTCTTCAATCCGCGTGAAGCCTTCGATAGAAGAACCGTCAAACATGACCCCGTTTTCAAAAGCCCCTTCGAGCTCTTCGACAGGAATTGCCCAGCTTTTGATAATTCCGAGGGTATCCGTAAACTGGGTCCTTATAAACTTAACATCACATTCCTGTACTTTTTCAAGTACGTCTTCCTTGTTCATTGGCTTTTCTTCTTTTAGAATCATTTGATCGCGCTCCTTCACCGGTAATCAATTACCTTTCTTATAATATATATAGTTATCTCATATTATTTACTGGATACTATCAGAAATATTCCATATAATTCCCACTATCATAAGGAATGACCTTCTTCCCTAACCTTATGACCGGAAGAAAATGGAGGGCATCTTCGGTAATATTAAAAAAATGCAGTGGATTTTTATTCCTGAATTAATTTCTCATCAGAATCTATTATATGTATTGCCAACATTGTAAATTCTATTCATTTGGTATGAAAGTGCGTTCAGGTACTTTCATTTATTTGTGCCTGTTACTCGAAGAGTTTCATGTGCGTTTTTTTAACATCTCATTTTAATGATGGTTTGAAATTATGAATATATATTTGTTCAGAAAAAATCTCAGGTCTTTGCCTCCAAATGCGAAGCAATAACAATATAATTCTGAACAATA
>JAQVBP010000087.1:3864-6019 GCA_028690255.1 Methanosarcinaceae archaeon | reverse complement strand
GCCTGGATGGCCTGGATGGCCTGGATTCCTATCCTTAATCTTGTTTTGATGATAAGGATCGCAAAAATGTCCTTATGGACCATTATCGGTTTGTTCATACCGCTTGTGAATCTGGTCGTTATAGCCGTCATATGGGGAAATATGGCAGTTGCCCCGAATAAATCAAAATGGCTGGGAATAGTCTCTTTAATACCTGTGTTGAATTTAGCTCTGATAGCGTATCTGGCCTTTTCAGATATGGACGTTATTGAGCAAGTAGAGGGCCTCGCCACATAATTTCAGCGAATCTTTGTGACTACTCCCCCCACTTAAGTGGGGAGCATCTTAGCGTTTGCTACAGACTGTAGCCCCAGTCTGAGAATCTTAATAGCAGCATTATGATCCCTATCGAGAGTGAGTTCACAGAAAGGACAATTGTGTATTCTCTCAGATAGACCTTTTTTAACTATTTGTCCACAACCTGAGCACATTTGAGATGTATTTTTTGGATTGACAAGTTCCACACGTTTACCGGCCTATTCTGCCTTGTAAGACGTGATGGTTATCATTTAATTCCAGGCTACATCCGCAATATGTTTTGCCAGGCAGTGATTTTTAATCATATTTTTTATATTCAGGTCTTCAAAAGCAATCAAATCGTAAGCCCTGACAAGATCAAGACTTACCTTTTGCACAAAATCCTCTCTTTTATTTACGATTCTTTCATGAACACGCTGGACAGCTTTCAAAGCTTTTGCTCTTTCCGAAGTCCCTTTTTTGAATTTAGCCATTTTTCTCTGAGCTTTAGCCAGAGTTTTTTCCTCTGTAACAAAGAAACGAGGATTGGGGATGTGCCGACCATCTGAAAAAGTTAAGAATTCTTTAATGCCTACATCCACACCTACCGATAATCCGGTATTCTGTAATTCTGCATTCTGCAAAATTTAAGATAAATTATTTCTTAAAAAGTAATTATCTGTCCCATCATAGGACGGGAATGTTCCTTGCACAATCGAATTCCTCTTTATAGGGGACATTGATAGTGAGCATTTTCGTTGTATTTATTGCGATAGCCTGGTCGGGATCCACGGGTCCGTCAAGGAAAAAGGACCCGATGTATTCCGCACTTTCACTGAAAGCTTTCAGATAAAAACTGTTTTCGTGCATCAGGATGGTAATATTTTCATTCTTCACATCAGGCAGTTCTATTTCAATGGTCAGGTTCTCGTGATTATCGTCGTGATACATGGCTATGATAGGTGTTTTCAGTATTCTGGGTACAGGCCCCCCCATAATATATCCCCCCGATTTGCATATCAAATTTTCATCAAAACACACATTTTAAAAAATGTATCTAAAATATAAATGATAGATGATGAGCTCTTTCTCTATTTATCCCCAAAATTAGATCATTTATCCACTTATTTATACATATCTTATCTATATATTTATTATGAATTCAAGAGACATTTGTTATTTCCTGATGGTGTTTTTTTAATATGTCGTATTTCATGCACAAACTTTATTTCTTTTCAATATATTTACTATTTTTAATAAACACTAAAAATAATCAAAGGAGCTGCCATGGACTCCATAGACCGAGACTTCATTGCCTTTTATCAGTCGGTTGGAAAAGCATACGGGATGGATACCCTGACTTCCACCCTTTTTGCCAGGCTTTTTATTGAACCCGGAGAAATCGGAATGAGTGAACTTGCTGAGGAAACGGGATATTCCCTTGCTTCCGTAAGCAATAATATCCGGAAGTTTGAACTTTCGGGTTTGGTTATGAAGCGGACAAAACCCGGCACAAGGAAAATCTATGTCGAGGCTGACAAAAATGTCCTGAAAATAGCTTTCAGGCAGTTCCAGCAGTTCAGGGAATACCAGGCCCTACCCGTAAGTCTTGAAATTCCCCGCCTACTCGAAAAGTACGAAAAGGAAGAACTGAACGAAAGGCAACGGGCGAAACTGGAAATTTTGAAACACTATTACAAGGACATGCTAAAGCTGGATACTTTAATTGAGGGGATGCTTGAAAAACTTGAAATACTCAGTCGGGAAGGCTGAGTGCTTATCTTCTCTCCATAAGCTTTGCATGCCCATCATGGTAAATTAATATATATGCGTTTCAGATGTATTTTACATGTGTATTTTACATGTGTATTTTACATGT
>JAQVBP010000087.1:0-3764 GCA_028690255.1 Methanosarcinaceae archaeon | reverse complement strand
TGTATTTTACATGTGTATTTTACATGTGTATTTTACATGTACTCGGTAACTTTGACAGTTATTTGATCTGACAATTTGGGAGCAAACTTTCAGACCGTGTTAATGTTAAGAAAAATTGTATACGACTGAGGGCCAGGACAACTACACTAATTCAAAGAACGGAACTTCTGGAAGTAGACGCATTCCTCTCCTGGGCTAAAGATCCAGGGGTTTCCTGCTGAGGTATTATGAAAGAAATGGAGTCTGAAGTACGCCCGGACAGTTCCGGGATAAAAAGTACGCCTCTTCCTATCATAGAGGTCATTAACGTCAAAAAAAGTTATACACTCGGGGATCTTGAAGTATCAGTCCTTCATGGTATAGACCTTGAGGTCCGAAAAGGGGAGTTTCTGGCTATTATGGGTCCTTCGGGCTCCGGGAAGAGCACGCTTATGAACCTTATCGGCTGCCTTGACCGGCCAAGCGGAGGGCAGGTGCTCATAAAGGGTAGCGACATCAACAAAATGTCCGATAAGGAACTTGCAAGGCTTCGGGGGCTTGAGATCGGTTTTATCTTTCAGACCTTTAACCTAATTCCTCGTTTGAGCGCCCTTGAAAATGTGATCCTGCCCACACATGCCAATTCAAAGCCAGGGCTTGACGGCCTGAAACGTGCAGAAGAGCTCCTTAAAATGGTCGGGCTTGAAGCCCGAATGCAGCATAAACCGACCGAACTTTCGGGGGGGCAGGCCCAGAGGGTCGCAATTGCCCGGGCCCTTATAAACGACCCGGCCCTCCTCCTGGCCGACGAGCCCACCGGAGCCCTGGATTCAAAGAGCGGGGCAGAGATCCTCAACATGTTTAAGGAACTTAAGGCTTCAGGCCGGACAATAGTAATGATCACACACGATCCCGATATCGCCAGACATGCCGACAGGATTGTGCACGTAAAAGACGGGTTAATCCAAAATAACTGAGTTTCCAGGATATTTTAATTTTCAAAGTTTTCGGTTTTTTCAAGGTGAATATAGAATGAGAAATGTAAAAGATATTTGTATAGCAGTTTTTTTAATAATGGTTTTCGCATCCGTTCTTGTTGCCCCTGCCTCTGCCACAGTCAGCGGGCCGAACCTGAAAGTCACGATTATTGAGATTAACCCCTATCCGGCCGAGATCGGACAATATATAGAGCTGACCGTCCAGGTGGAAAATGTAGGCAGGGAACGAGCAGAAGATGCCTCAATAGAGCTTATCCCTGACTATCCTTTCTCACTGGATTCCCCCGCCAACGCCGTGCAGAACATAGGGGCCCTTTCCCCGGAAAAGATTGCTACAAGGGAGTTTCATCTCTTTGTCGATAAAAACGCTCAGAAAGGGACCAGGTCCATAGACATCCGCACCCGGAGTGATAAAAGCGCTCCCTGGAGTGAAGACACTTTTGATATCAGGGTAGGGACCGAGACCTTTGACAGCAAGGGCACGGTAGAACTGGAACAGATTGTCTCCGACCCTGAGGTTTTCATGCCCGGGGACCGGGGTACAGTTACCCTGACTCTCCGAAATACCGCGGAATCCCCCACGATAAACATCGGGGGCAAAGACTATGATACCAATGCCAGGATACAGTCGGCTGTCCTCGGTTCTTCCGAAAAAGGGGTTACGGTTACAGGCAATACCTTCAAAGAGATGGGGATCCTGAGGGCCGGGGACAAAATTGACCTTACTTTCAATGTCGAAGTCGCAGAGGACGTGGAAGACGGGACCTACCACCTGGAACTTGCAGTGGAAGGAAACTCTTTTGAATATAACAGCAGAAAAAACATCCCTCTTGATGTGGACTCTTCAAATGTGAAAGTTATTCCCTCCAAACCCCTTAAACTGGTAAACGGGGAAGCTACCATCGAGTTCGATGTGGCAAACACCCATCCTAACGAGTTCAATTCCGTAATCATAAGACCTGATGCTGAAGGAATTGAGTTTTATCCCTCCGAATACTTCATAGGGCCTATGGACCCGGGCGAACTCTTCACCATCGAGTTTGACACCTTTGCAGTGTCCGGAACTTCTGCAGAGGCCGGAGATGGGGAAAGGGTAGGAGAGACTTCTGTTTTCCCCTTTACAGGTCCGGTTAACCTTACCCTGACTGCAAGCTACAGCAACGGAATCAACCGGCACGAAAACATTGTCAGCAACCTGCAGCTTTCCCTGATCTCCGAGGGCCAGGAAGGTGGTTCATCGAAGTTGTTTGCAGGCCTTGGGCTTCTTGCCCTGATAGTTGTCGGGGTTTTTATGTACAGGAGGAAAAAGCGGGGGGGAAAATGAGTTTTCCTCCTTATTCCGGTCCGAGGTCAAAAGCATGATTAAATTCAGGCAGGCGGTCCGGATTGCCGCAAGCAGTATCGCAAGTGCCAAACTGCGTTCGGCCCTGACCACTCTGGGAATTGTTATAGGGATTGCCGCGGTAATCACCAACGCTTCTCTCGGGGCCAGTTTTAACCAGTTATTCACAAATCAGGTTGCATCAATCGGCTCGAATTTCATTGTAGTCTACAGCAACCAGCCCAATCTCTTCTATGACAATGAGCTTGACCTTATTGAGAATTCTCCCGGGATAACAGGCGTTTCTCCACTAAAAGGGATGTCCGGGGAACTGACCTTTCTTTCGGAAACCAGAAATGTGGGGGTTGACGGGGTGGGGGAGGACTTCGGGCGTATCCAGAACCTTCAGATGGAGGAAGGTAGTTTTTTGAAAGATACGGACGGATATGTCGCGGTGCTCGGCTACGATATTGCTAACGAAGAATTCGACCGGAAAATTTCCCACAGGAATAGTGTGGAAATTTCCTTTCGGCAGGAAGACGGGACACTGGTCACGAAAAAGTTCAAGGTAAAAGGCATTATACAGAACTCCAAAGAAACTATTGTGGGAGGGAATCAGGACACTGACTGGTCCATTTACATCCCGATTTCCGTCATGAATGACATGACAGGGGAAAAGGACTATGGGGCATTCTTTGCCATGACTGATTCCCTTGAAAACGTCCGGGAAGTTTCTGAGGAGCTGGATGACAGGTTTGCCAGAAACTTCGGGGTGCCCAAAAGGGACCTTGAGGACGAGAACGCAAAACCTTACGGAATCGTTGACCAGGCCGAGATCCTTGAACAAACAGGGGCTATCGGCGACGCTCTTGGTTCCTTTCTCCTGGCCGTGGCCCTGATCTCCCTGATCGTGGGTTCCATAGGAATCATGAACATAATGCTTGTGACCGTTACGGAGCGTACCCGGGAAATCGGAATCATGAAATCTCTTGGCTACAACAGTTCCAGTATCCTTTTTCTTTTCCTGCTGGAATCGGTTATGGTGAGCCTTTTTGGGGGGGTACTGGGGACAATTATAGGAGGGCTTGGGTCCTACCTGCTTGAAACCAGCCTGAAACTCCCGCCGGTCTTCCCGTTCAGCTTGATTGAAATTGGGGTGCTGGTCTCGGTGCTCGTAGGGGTTGTCGCGGGGGTTTACCCGGCCAGGAAAGCAGCGAAAATGAACCCTGTGGACGCTCTGCGCTACGAGTAATTAATGAGGTTCATTTTTAAACCTGTTTTCGGCAGGTATATTTTTCCCCCAATTTATTTTATAATGATGCAAAACCGTATGCCGATTTTTATAGAATGAAGCGTAAAACCCCTGAGTCTTTAGCTCAGGGGATATAAGCGTCCACTTTCCAATAAATGGTTTTCAAAACGTTAATATATTAATAATGCATTTTAATCTTACTCACTTTTGCGAT
>JAQVBP010000086.1:4161-12338 GCA_028690255.1 Methanosarcinaceae archaeon | reverse complement strand
AATATAAGACAGTTTTTTAAAAAATCACATAATATTTAGAAGGTTAGAATATGAAAATTCAAGCTAATAAACTACTAACAGGACTCCTGTTGCTGGGGCTGTTCTGCGGGCTCGCAATGGCGGTTCCCAATCAGATAACAGGCCTTGATGCGACTAAGGGAGAAACATGGATTCACCTGACATGGACAAACCCCGGAGAAGCTAATTTCAGCTCTACAGATATATATGTAGATAGTACTTTTGAAAAAAATATATTGACACCAGTATCTGAATATAACATCACCGGTCTTACAGCCGACAACAGCTACAATATCGGAACAAGAGCTGTAGACACTGGTGGAAACTTCAGCGCCTGGGAAAATAAAACTTTCAGTACAAATGCCCCTCCTGCTCCTGCAGATATAACACCTCCGGCAACCATAACGGGACTCAGTAAAGCCGCATCCGGAAATAACTGGATTCGGTGGACCTGGACAAATCCCACAGATGCAGACTTCAAGCAAACAATAGTGTATATAAACGGTGTTTTTGAAAACAACGTACCAAATACAAAATCCGAATACAATGCAACAGGCCTCAACCCGGGGACTTCCTATAATATTTCAACGAATACCGAAGATGATAATGGAAATATCAATAATACCTGGGTCAATAATACTGCAATAACGGGAACTCCAGATGGAACCGCCCCGGCAAGTATAACAGACCTCAAACCAGACAAAATTGGTGAATCATGGATTTTATGGACATGGAAAAACCCCATAGATCCAGATTATAGTTATGCAGAAATATCTGTAGATGGGAAAACAGATAATGTAAACTCGCCTGCATCCAAATACAATGCAACAGGACTTTCAGGGGACACTTTATACAATATTTCAATACAGACTGTAGACAGTAGTGGAAATAAAAATACTACAGTAATAAGCAATGAAACAAGAACACTTACTGACACCTCTGCTCCTGCAAACGTCACAGATTTAAAAGCTGCGGAAATTGAAACAAATAGCATAAAGTGGACCTGGACAAACCCAAATGACCCAGATTTCAACCATACGATGGTGTATATAGGTAATGATTTTAAAATCAACACCACCGATGAATCCTACACCGCAAACAATCTGACCGCAGATACGGAATATACCATCAAGCTTCGAACCGTTGACAAAAAAGGAAATATCAACGTTATTCAGGAAAACACTGCAAGTACAAGGTCAAAATACTACTCAACCGGAAACAGGATCTGGGAAGACGGAGCCGGCCTTTCAAATGTGTACATATGGAATCCTCAGAGTTATTCGGGCTTCTATTATGACCTGGACTCGGGAGAAGGCTCCGAAACCATGACAATCACACTTGAAGGTAAGAGCGGAGATGTGAGCAGAACCATAGAGAAAGGGGAGCTTGTTTACGAAACAACGCCAATAAAAACCGACTTTGAATACAAGAACTGGGGTAAATATGAAGTAATAGGTTTCATGGCCGAGAAGTACTTTGCAGGGTATATCGACAGTGGAAATAATGAAAATAAAACAACTGTTGGAAAAGAAAAACTGGATGCAAACTTAATTAGTGAAGGAGTACTCGCCAAGGTCCTTATCGACAGTGATGAGGAGACCTCAATTTATTCAGACTCGGACATGTTCCTTGAAGACGGGTATTCTCTGAACATTGTGGAAGTCGATGTAAACGGAGAGAAAGTCTGGGTACAGCTTGAAAAGGACGGAGACGTTGTGGAAGACCAGTTCCTTTCCTCGGATAGCGATTTCATCTATGAGGCAGACCTGGGAGATGCCGAGGACGTACCCATAATCATTGTCCATTTCGGAACCGTTTTTGCCGGCCGGGAGGCCAGCGCGGTATATATTGAAGGGATTTTCCAGATTTCGGACAATTATATTGAGATCGAAAGTGGAAAGAGCATCGGGGAGATGGAAGTAAAGACCGTCAACGATGACCTTATTAAAATGGAAAATGATGACGACATCTCACTTAAGAAAGGTAAGACCATTGACATCATGGGCAAACTCCAGATAGTCGTTGCTGATGATGATGTCCTTCGTTTTGCCCCAATCGTGGAAATGTCCGAGGCCGGGACCTACGAACTCAGGGGAACGGTTTTTGATGAAGATAAAAATCCGACAGCTCCCGAATGGACTTACTATAACTTCGAAGGTTTCTACTATGATATCGATGAGGGTCTCGGGACTGAAAGCCTTGTAGTAAAGAAGTTAGATGTTAAAGGCAGGGATATCGATAATAACAACCTGGAGTACAGAACCAACACAACTTTAGTTGAATTCGAAAATTCAGACTGGGGTAAGTTTAAGGTAATAGGCTTCATGGCAGAGAAGTACTTTGCAGGTTATCCGAAAGGTGCTATCAATGGGGAAATCAAAAACGATGTAAGCATTCTTGGGGACGGTTACCTCTCCAAAGTCCTGATAGACAGCGATGAAGAAGATTCGATGTCCTCCGGTTCAGCCCTTGTTCTTGAGGAAGGGTATTCCCTGGAAGTCAAAGAAGTCAATGTCAACGGAGATACGGTCTGGGTACAACTCCAAAAAGATGGCAAAGATGTGGAGGACGCCTTTTTAAAGTCAGGTCAGGACTATGTTTACGAAGGTGACCTGGGTGACGCTGAAGACGTACCTCTGATTATTGTCCACTTCGGAACGGTTTTTGCAGGGGAGGAATCCAGTGCTGTCTTTGTTGAAGGTATATTCCAGATCTCCGATAAGTACAGACAGATCGAAAACGGAGATACTTTCGGAGAAATGGAAGTAGACAGTGTAAGCGATAACGAAATTGTCATGAGAAATGATGACAATATAGACCTTGGAGAAGACGACACCATTGCCCTCATGGGTAACGTCAAGATCAAAGTCGCAGATGATAATACCCTCAGGTTCTATCCCTTCGTCGAAGTTAAAACCGAAGGCAGTGGGGCTGATAGCCGGGAGCTGAAGATCAGTTTGCCTGGTGAGATCTTTGTAGACAAGGAAATTGATATCAAGATTACCGCTGACGACAAGGCCGTAGAAGCCGTGACCGTGAAGCTCGACGGAAAATCCATAGGGAAAACCGATAAAGACGGGGTTCTTTCTTACACCTCGACCGCAGCAGGAGACTTCAAGCTTGCAGCCGAAAAGGAAGGCTACACCGCCGCAAACAAGAATATGGAAGTCCTTGAGCAAAAGGAAGAGATGAGCATCAGCGTCTCCCCTGAGACGGCCTACGAAGGAGACAGGGTTACTATCGAAGTCGTAAAGGCCATCGGAGGAGATGCGGTCGATGAGGCCGAAGTCTCCGTTAACGGGGATTCCATTGGTACTACCGGCTCGGACGGGACTATTGCCTACACCGCATCAGTCCCCGGCAGGATCTCAATCAGTGCGGTTAAGGAAGGCTTCCTGGATAAGGATATCACGTTTAATGTGAAAGCCCTTGAGGCGATCTTCACCTACTCCGACCTGGTAGCTCCGGCCGAAATTAAGGCCGGAAAAGAAGCAGAGATTACGGTTGCTGTGAAAAACACCGGAAACGCGGCAGGAGAGACCGAGGTCGAACTCCGTGTTAACGGAAGCTTTGTGGATTCTCAGGTAGTTTCCCTCGGAATCGGGGAAAGCACGACCGTTAAATTCCTCCATGCGGAGGAAGTGCCTGGTAGCTACACTATTAAAGCCGGAGACCAGAGCACCACATACGAGGTAACCAAAAAGAGCTCGGTGCTGCTCTACGCCCTTGTAGTCCTCATCCTCGCAGTGGGAGGAGGAGCAGCTTACATGTTCACCAAAGGCGGCATGACCGTGGAAAGCTTGCAGGAGAAAATCGCGGAACTTACCAGCAAGAAGCCAAAAGAATAAAACTGTCAAAAACCGTAAAAAATTAAAAATTGAATGCAGAAAAGGGAAAAACTCCGCGTTAAAAACAAGAAACGTGGAGTTTGGACTTTTTTTTCTTTTTTCTTTTTTTATCAGGGTTGGAGTTCAAAAAATTCAACTCGTCCAACTCAATTAATAATCACGAAAAATTACAGTCTATTTTCTTGAACATAGTTTCAGTCCATTTTTTTGAGCGCGAGCTCGATTGCATCTATCAGACTGTCCTTCGGGATAATGGTGGTGACCGGGATGTTCAGGATTTTTTCCACGGTCGGGCTGACGATGGGGGCGCAGACCAGGGCCTTTGCCCCGTCTTTTTCGGCACGTACGGCCGCAATAATAGCCTCTTCCATGGAGGTGGCCGAGTATTCCCTGATGGTAACCAGTCGACCTGCAATCTTTTTCTTTGTCTCAACGATATTATCAAGCACGGTTCTGGCCGCGATTACGGCGATAAACTCGCCGCTTTCAGATTCCCCGAGTTCCCGGATAGTCCTTATGATCTGGCGCAGAGTTTTAATGTTAGGGTCCCGGTTTCCGGACAGTATCTTGTAAAGAGTGCTCGGAGGGATATTTGCCTGTTTGGCAAAATCAACCGCGGTAAGGTTCAGATCTTCCTTAATTACCTCGTAAAGGATTTTCTGGAACAGCTCGTCGGATTCAAATGCAGCTTTGATTACTTTATCTGCAGCGTTCATAAATACACATCCTCTAAAATAATATCAGACAGAGATTATATTATAAGGTAAATTCCTTCCATATTGAGAAATATCTATAGATGTATTAATACATAGGGGTTAATTTTTGATTAATTTGAGAAACTATATAAGCAAAGTTTAACGAATAATAGAAGCATTGAAAATATTGCTACATAACGAGAAATACCGATACCTTGAGGAAAATATATTAAGGAAAATTAATATTTATTTTTAAAAAATTCAGGCCCGATTCTTCGAATTAATTAAGAGTGGGACCTGGAATCGCAATAGAGGTTCAAAGTAACTGGAAATTATCGAGGTGAGCTTTTGAAGAAAACAGGTATACTGATCCTTATAGTATTATTAATCTCAGCAGCCTTCGTATCCGGATGTGTTTCCGAAGATGAGAATGGAGTCGGAGATAGTGAAGCAGGAGATCACGGAAGCGAGGAAGGTGCAGAAGCCGCCCCTGCTCCCGGACCTGAAACACTCAGGGTGGGCTACCAGCCGAGCACGCACCAGATCGCATATATGACAGCCAAAGATAAAGGCTGGTGGGAAAAGGACCTGGCCCCCTTCGGGATAAAGAAAATCGAGGATCATGAATTCCCCACGGGAACTCCTGAGATGCAGGCAATGCTTACGGATCAGCTCGACATAGCCTATGTGGGAGCAGCCCCCGTAATCACGGCTCTGAGTCAGGGGCTTGACGCAAAAATCGTTGCCGCAGTCCAGATCCAGGGCTCGAATCTGGTCCTAAGGCCGGAATTTGAGTACAGCAGCCCCGAAGACCTGAAAGGTCTGAAAATTGCCACTTTCCCTACGGGCACCATCCAGGACACTCTGCTTCGGACCTGGCTGAGTGAAAACGGACTTGATCCCGATAAGGACGTGGACATAAGGGGCATGGGGCCCGGAGAGGCCATAAGTGCCATTTCATCCAAAAGCGTGGATGCGGCCTTCCTCCCCCACCCCGCCCCCGCAATCATCGAGAGTGAAGGAAACGGGCGCTCCATCGTGGCCTCGGGAGAGATGCAGGCCAACCACGCCTGCTGTGTGCTTGTCGCAAGCGGGGAACTTATTCGGGAACACCCTGAAATCGTCGAACAGATCGTAAAGACCCATATCAGGGCGACTGAATATAACAAAGAAAACCCGGACGAAGCTGCCCGGATTTTTGCAAACCGGACCGGATGGGAAGTCGAAAAGGTGGAAAAATCCCTTGCCGACTGGGACGGAGCCTGGATTGCAGACCCTGAATTCATCGCAAACTCTACCGTCCAGTACGCCCAGGTCCAGTACGAGCTCGGCTATATCCAGAAGCCTCTGACAAAGGAAGAAATCTTTGATACAAGCTTCTATGAGGCGCCGGTCGAGTAAAAAGAGGACGCAGAAGAAAAAAATCTTCATAAAAGTATAAATAAACAAAGAAATAAACAGATAAGAGTAATATAAGGCTCAAGTGTCCCGAAAGAGGCTGATTGGGCCTTTTATTTCTTAATTATTTTTCTGAATTTTTGTTCAGAGAATTGAATAGAAATTTCCGGGATGAAAAAGAACATCCGGAAAGATAAAAAAGAAGTAATACTATTTAAGTAGCCATGAACTTTGAATTCATAAAAACTTTACGTCAAAAAAGCGTTGAAGTACTTTCAGTTCTATCTGTTATTATCCTCTGGCAGTTTACAGCGGACTTTATTGTACAGAATAAATTAAAACTTCCAAGTTTTTATGATGTAGCTCTATCTTTTTTTTCCGTGATAGAAAGCGGAAGCATTTTCACTGATCTCCTGGTAAGTTTGCTGCATTTCGGGATAGGTATTATAGCAGCCTTTTTTATAGGCCTTCCTCTGGGAATTGCCATGGGCTGGTTCAAAAAAACGAGTAGGGCCGTTGACCCGATTATTGAGGTTCTCCGCCCTATTCCCCCCCTGGCCTGGATTCCTTTTGCCATGGCCTGGTTCGGGCTCACCCATACAGCTGCGGGTTTTGTCGTTTTCGTGGGGATGATTTTCCCGATTATTATCAATACTTATAGCGGTTTTAAGAATATACCGAAAGTTCATGTTGAGGCCGCAAAGGTCCTCGGCTGCACGAAGAACCTGGACCTTATCCGCTACGTTGCCCTTCCTTCGGCGATGCCCTCCATTATCTCAGGGATCAGGATTGCCATGGGGGTTGGCTGGATGTGCCTTGTGGCCGCCGAAATGTTCGGAGTCAGCGGAGATGGACTCGGGTACGAACTCTGGCAGAGTTTCCACCTTCACAGGATGAATTTCGTACTTATGTATATGCTCCTCCTTGGATTTCTCGGACTTTTCATTGACAGTTCCTTCAGGTACTATGTAGACGCAAAACTCCTCAGATGGAAAGCAGGGACTGTGGTATAATGGGCAGAGTAAATGTCAAAAACGTTTCACGTACCTTCCAGAAAAAAGAAGATGGATCAGAGACCGAAGCTCTGGAGAACATCAGTTTTGATGTCGAAGACGGGGAATTCGTCTGCATCCTCGGCCCCTCAGGCTGCGGAAAGACAACTCTCCTCCGGATTGCGGCAGGCCTTGAGACCCTGAGTTCGGGAGAGATCCTCCTGAACGGGGAGAAGACCACGGACCCGGACCCCAAACGAGGTATGGTCTTTCAGCAGTACTCCCTCTTTCCCTGGAGAACGGTAATCGATAATATCACCTTCGGACTTGAGATGCAGGGAATTGGGAAAAAAGAGGCCCGAAAGAGAGTTGAAAAATACCTGGAGCTTGTGGGCCTGGAACAGTTCAGGAAGAGCTACCCCCATGAACTTTCAGGAGGCATGCAGCAGCGGGCGGCGATTGCGCGGGCCCTTGCAAACGAACCCGAGGTTCTTTTAATGGATGAGCCCTTCGGGGCCCTGGATGCCCAAACCCGAAACGTCCTCCAGGATGAACTTTTGAAAATCTGGGAACATAAACACGTAACCTTTCTCTTCGTAACCCACAGTGTGGACGAAGCGGTCTTCCTCTCGGACAGGATAGTGGTTATGAGTGCCAGGCCCGGCCGGGTAAAGGAGATCATAAAAGTGGAGCTACCAAGGCCCAGGAGCCGGACAAGCCTGGAAGCCAACCGTTTAAGGGACCATGTACTGAAACTGCTGGAAGAAGAAAGATATACAAAGTGATTTACAGAAAACGAGAAAAGAGAGGACGGAAAAATTATATATTCTATATTTCAGGGGCCTTTTTTCTTATTCTATGCTTTCGGGTTTTGGCTTGATAGGAGAGAGTCCCACTTCATTAACCCCCCTCGTGGGCCTTTCTGAAGAGATAATTTCAACAGTGTCCTCAGAAATATACCAGGGCTTGTACTCATCCGTATTTTCTTCTAAAATATCACCAGATAAATCTTCGAGCATATCTTCAGATAAATCTTCTGAAATATACCAGGGTTTGCCCTCATCCGTATTTTCAGGAATATTTTCAGGAATACCAGGAGTATTTTCAGGAATATTTTCAGGAATACCAGGAGTATTTTCAGGAATATTCTGAGACATATCTTCGGATGTATAATTAACCGTATCTTCGGAAACGCTCAGGGACATGTCTTCGGCTCGCACGATAAC
>JAQVBP010000086.1:0-4061 GCA_028690255.1 Methanosarcinaceae archaeon | reverse complement strand
TATTTTCAGGAATATTTTCAGGAATACCAGGAGTATTTTCAGGAATATTCTGAGACATATCTTCGGATGTATAATTAACCGTATCTTCGGAAACGCTCAGGGACATGTCTTCGGCTCGCACGATAACCTTTGTTATCGGCTCGACATCTCTGATATTAACCTTTCCTATAATCTCAAGAGTCCCTTCCGCCTTTATAAATCCCATGAAACAGCCAGGGCGCGCAAGGACATCCCCCTTACAGTATGCAGCTCTGACCTTTGCGTTGTCAAGGAGATGCAAATCGGAGCTTACATCTAACCTACCAAGAATCCTCGAACCGCTGCAGAGGAGAGCACTGTCGGCTTTTACGTTGCCCCGGACCAGGGCCCCTCGCCCCAGATCAAGTTTACCTTTAACCTTCAGATCTTTCCAGAAACTTACTTCCTGCCCCACTATTACATTACCGGCGAGCACAAGGTCTTCATCAAAATAGGCCCTTTTTTCAATCACATAGGTATTGGATTTGGGATGATATTTGATAAAACGCCTGTTCATTAGATCACATCGGAGCTTAGGCCCAGGGTTTTGAGGTGCAAGGACCTGTATAAGTCATAAAAAAACTTTGTTAAATAAAAAACTCAGAAACTATGTTTATTCCTCTATTATATAACAGCATCGACTCTTTCGGATATCCCGGATGCCTGAATCAAAAAAGTGGAGAAAAAGAATTTAAAGCGTAAAAAACAAAAGAACATAAGGAAAAACCGAAAATGGCAAAAAACCGAAGATTACAAGAAAAAACGAAGAAAAAACGAAGAAAATAAAGAAATAAAAACAGTATGGAAGACTGGAAAATTATATGGAAGATAATTTTTCAGTCTCATTACTTTTAGTATAATCAGCCAGTTTATTCAACTAGGCTGGCAAAAGCGTACTTTGGAAGTACCCTCTCTATTTTAATCCGGACTTCGTCGCCGACCTTCGTGCCTGGGACAAAAATTACAAAGCCTTCAATACGGGCAATTCCGTCTCCCTGGCGAGCAATATCCTGGATTGTTACGTCGTAAACCTCGCCTTCTTCGAGGGGTGCAGACTGACTGTCATCTCTGAACATTAAAATCATTCCTTTAATTGATTACGAATATTTAAGACCAAAGTTCAAATTTATTCAACAAGGCTTGCAAATGCAAACTTGGGGAGCACTCTTTCGACCTTGATCTGAACTTCATCTCCGACCTTTGCACCCGGAACAAAAATTACAAAGCCTTCAATGCGGGCAATACCGTCGCCCTGACGGGCAATGTCCTGAATTGTTACGTCATAAACCTCGCCTTCTTCGACGGGGGCAGACTGACTGTCATCTCTGAACATCAAAATCATTCCTTTAATTGATTACAAATATTTAGGATTTAAGCTCAAATTTACTCGACAAGGCTTGCAAATGCAAACTTAGGGAGTACTCTTTCGACCTTGATCTGAACTTCATCTCCGACCTTTGTGCCCGGAACAAAAATTACAAAGCCTTCAATGCGGGCAATACCGTCACCCTGGCGAGCAACGTCCTGAATTGTTACATCGTAAACCTCGCCTTCCTCGACAGGAACAAGACGATTCTCATCTTTAAACATCAAAATCATTCCTTAAATTAGTTATCTGTATTTATGAACTCGAGTCAAAATTATTCAACAAGGCTTCCAAATGCAAACTTGGGGAGCACTCTTTCAACCTTGATCTGAACTTCGTCGCCAACACTGGTACCTGGAACAAAGACTACAAAACCTTCAATACGCGCAATACCGTCGCCCTGACGGGCAATGTCCTGAATTGTTACGTCGTAAACCTCGCCTTCTTCGACGGGTACAGAGCGATTTTCATCTCTAAACATAAAACCATTCCTTTAAATTAATTGATCAACTTAAAAACGCTCTATTAAAATCAGAAAAGCATAAAAACAGTACTTGAAAAAACCAAACTAGAAAAATCTGATTCGTAAAGTACGCCTTCAACTCCTGTATATCTGATCCCCAGCAGAGCTTCAGATAAGTTAATCATTGGACATATTCAGCTAAGCTTGTATATAAGGTTTTTCTTTTAGGCCCCTTAATATTTGGACATTCTAAAATAAAATCCAAAACCTTCATAAGATATCACTGAAAAATCCGGAGGTACATTTATATTCGGCTGACATTATTTATAAAGACGAGTCAAATATACTCACCCAGCTTTAAAATTCGGAATTTTGAAGTTCTCTACCCAGGATCACGATCAAGAGGACTTTCAACCACGGAAGGACACGGAAACCTGTCTTTGACCGGTGAGTAAACCGGGCTTTAAATACCTGAATTCCGCTTTGGGACCACAGTAAATCGAAGATTTACCGGGAGTTGCGATGAAATCGTAAAAGCGGAGGGGAAGGTCCAAGTTTCAATCTTAGTGTATTTATTATGAATTTCGCCAGGAGTCTTTGGAAAATTGTGGGATTCGCCAATTCATTGATTTTTTGAGCTTGTATCATGATGAACTACCCCCCACCTGCCAGCCTTCGGCTGTCGTGTTAAACCATAGGTTTGAGAACAGGGGTTCTAATTTTCAATTCGAACCATCAAGGAAGAGGCCTCCTGCTTCGTCCCCCTGAGCAACCTCCACAAGTCCACAGGCTTTTCTCACCATTCCGGCGGGGTCTCTTTAATATAAGTTCGCAAGTGCAAACTATTTAATGTTAATTGCGGCGTTAATGTCCCTATCGGGGAACGCTTGGCATTCCGAGCATTCCCATTTCGGACATCCAAAGTTAGTCCTTATTATGGAAGCCGCAAACACTGATGTATTTGTCGAAGGCTCGAACATTCTATTTAACATGAAAGCGCAAAGTGTACATTTTATTTATTGTGCCTGTTACTCGAAGAGTTTCATGTACGTTTTTAATAAAGACTTTCTTTCCTATCTGCCTTATAGTCCAACATTCTGACAAAAGAACCCCACGAAACACTACTTATTGCTTTTGCAAGTATGTAATTTTTTACCATCCCTTTGACATTGAGATATGAGTTATGCACTTGATATGTAAAACCAGGCACATGAAAGCTTGTCATGAATATTGTGCTTTAGACAGTTTGGTGCTTCATGCTACTGGTTTTTTGTTCAACGGTGTAAATTCTATGAGAGTTTAGACAGCTATCGCTTGGTTTTTGCTTATCAGTCTGGTCGATAGTTTGTGCTGAAAATCTCATCTCTGGTTGGCTATTTTTTCGTGCTGTTTCGCAATGTTTTACTACTTTTTACGGTTTCGTGACCTTATTCTTCTTATTTACTCTTTTCTGGAGCAATTAAAGAAGTTTCTCTGAATTTAGAAGGTGTTTTGGGTTTTTTATTTTTTTCTCTGTTGAAAGATAGCAAAATCCTTAATTCTAAATCAACACCGATAGTTGATAGTTGAGCCTCTGAATATTCAACTTTTTCAGGTACATCTTCCCCCTCCGTCAAAATACTGATAGGTATTTCCCCTTGGATTCCACTGAAACGGTTGCAGTTCTGAAAAAGTCTTTATTCAAAGCTTTCTCAATTGGGTCAATATAAACTGTAAAGTGAAAGGACATCAAGGAAAAACAAAACGTCTCCTGATAATGAGAAAAAACAAAATAAAAAACAAAGCTCAGAAGAAAAAATACCAGAGAAAAGATAAAATGAAGTAGATAAAGGTGGACATGGCAGCGATCCAGACTTCCCGAAGGCTCGCGCACTTCAGTACAATAGGGAACGTGGGCAGGCTTATCTTCTGTGTTCGGGATGGGTACAGGAGTACCCCTGCCGCTATGGCCGCCAGGCCCGACCTGTAAACGTAAATAATGTGATATGATCGAATCTAAAGAAGTACTTGAATTAACAAACTCAAAGATCAAAGAAATGAAAATATCAGAGAAAAGTTTGAATTGAATAGATAATTGAATAGATAAGGGTGAGTATGGCAGCGATCCAGACTTCCCGAAGGCTCGCGCACTTCAGTACAATAGGGAACGTGGGCAGGCTTATCTTCTGTGTTCGGGATGGGTACAGGAGTACCCCTGCCGCTATGGCCGCCAGA
>JAQVBP010000085.1:6866-12342 GCA_028690255.1 Methanosarcinaceae archaeon | reverse complement strand
ATCCGATTTTCCGGTTTCTTCTCCGTCATCTTACTTTCTCGGCCCGTTTCTTAAGAGCGCTGTTCATCTCCCCGAAACTCCTGGTCATGCCTTTTTCTATTGACCAGGAGGCCGTGATGAAGGCAAGGGCCAGGCCCCGGTAGACTTCTTTCTGTATAAAATGTACCCTGCGGCCCCCGAGTTCCTCGATTATGAAACTGTGTTCCGCATCAAGCAGGCCCGGAAGAAAATAACTCCCTGCCCAGGTGAGTTCTTTTTTAGGCTCCAGCCGGATGATACGCGGTTTGAGGGTAGTGCCTTTCTTTTCCCAATCGGGTTTCATAAAGACCTTCAGCTTTTCCCCGATTTTCGCTTTACCGCTCACCTCCCGGAAGTAGGGGTTCCACTGGGGGTAGGCCGCAAAGTCCGCAATGATCTGCCAGACCCGGTCCGCAGAGGCGAAGATCTCGGTTTCGGTGCTGATTTCTTTTTCAAATCGACTGATTTTAATCCCTCACTGTTTTCTTTCCCATCTTATATCCGGATTCAATGTTTTAATGGAGGCCAGCTTTTTAATCCTGCTTATTTTAACCTGCCGAAAGCTGCTTTTTCAGGCTGCTTATTTCCCTAAAAGTATCTTATTTAGTTTCCTCCGGACACTTCCCGCCATCTGCAGGAGGATTACCGGATTCGGGGTTTTCTTGCCCGCAGGAACGGTTTTTCCTTCCCCGATTGCCCTGAGTATGGCATTCACCGTGTTTTCCCCGGCCTCGATTTCGGTATAGGCCTGGCCCACCATTTTCGAGATATGGGCATCACTGCCGGCAACGGCGGGAAACCCGAGCCTTTTCGCCTCCTTTTCGGCTTTCCTGTTTGCGGCGTTGAAAAGGCAGCGGGAATTAAAGACCTCCACGGCGTCGGCATCAAGTCCTTCGAAACTCCCTATCCCGTGGGAACTGCTCTTGAAGGGATGGGGGATAATCACGGTCCCTCCGAGGCTCCGGGCCTGCCTGATCGTTTCTTCCGGGCTCAGGCCGGGTTTTATGTTTTCTTTTATGCCGAGGACAAGGATGTGTCCTTTTGAAGAACTCACTTCAATTCCCGGGATTACGGTCAAATCGATCCCGAGTTTCCTGGCAATTTCTGCACAGGCCAGGCCTCCTTCCACGGTATCATGGTCGCAGATCGCAATCCCGTCAAGGCCCCGGGCCCCGGCGCTCCGGAGGATGGCTTCCGGGTCTGCGTTACTGTCTCTTGAGTAGCGTGAATGGACGTGAAGGTCGAATTTCATATATGGGGTAAAAAGGGCCGGACAATTTATATATATTTTGAAAATTGGCTGGCAGAAGGGGAGATTCAATTCTGAAGTTTTCGCGGTCAAGAAAGGATCTTCAGGCTTTCCTGCCCGGCTCACGAGGTGGATATAGCTATCGAAAATTTGAAAAATTGTTTAATAAGGAGGAATTACGAACGGACAGAAGGACAATTGAGAAGGGGGCAAAAATATTTGAAAAAGCCTATG
Source organism: Methanosarcinaceae archaeon (assembly GCA_028690255.1). Taxonomy (GTDB): domain Archaea; phylum Halobacteriota; class Methanosarcinia; order Methanosarcinales; family Methanosarcinaceae; genus JAQVBP01. The sequence goes on along the minus strand of JAQVBP010000085.1, from coordinate 10,841 downwards.
CGAAATCGAGATCCGTGGTATTTTGCCGCCAATCCCGGAACCTTGCCGGAACCTTGCCGGAACCTTGCCGGAACCTTTTTCACTAATAATTTCTCAATCGGCTTTTTTTACTCCGCAAGCTCCATTTCAAAAGCCTTTGCCCTGTAAATGATTTCGGTCCTTGCTTCATAATCAACGAGTATCCGCTCTCCGTAATCCACCTTATGCACGATTCCCTCTTCATAAAGCCAGGAGAGCACTGACATACCCTCCGAAGAATTCGGGAGGGAAAGGGTACAGCTCTCCCATTCGGGCAGATGCTGGCGGATTTCGTCTTTGAGTTCGGGGAGCCAGGTCCCCTCTTTTGCGGAAACAAAGACATAGTTAGGAGCCAGGTGCCCGATTTTATCGAGCAGGGCCTCAAGGGCTTCCGAACTTATAAGGTCGATCTTGTTCAGGACGGTAATTATCGGCACACCGCCTATGCGGTCCCAGAGGGTATCGTGGCAGGTGTCGAGTTTCTGCCTTACAAGTTCGGGGTTTTCGCTTACGTCCACCACAAGGAGGATTATATCGGAAAGAAAGATCCCGTCCAGCGTGGACTTGAAGGCATCCACGAGCCAGTGAGGAAGCTCCTCGATAAAGCCCACCGTGTCCGTCAGCAGAGCCTTCCGGCCCCCCAGGTCAAGGGCCCTAGTCATGGGGACGAGGGTCGTGAAAGGCATGTCCATGGTTATCGCGTTTTCCTTGACCAGGGTGTTAAAAAGCGTACTTTTCCCGGCGTTCGTGTACCCGGCCAGGGATATCAGGGAAAGGCCCTGCTTTCGCCTGTAGACCCTGAGAGCCTCGTCATCTATTTCCGCGGACTTTAATTCCTTTTCTATTCTGGAAATCCGTTTCTTCAGGTCCTGCTCGTAAGAGTCCTCGTAGCCTCCCAGGCCCATGAACCCGGCTTTTTCCTCTTTTTTCAGAAGAGAAACCGTGGCCCTGGCCCTTGGAAGCTCGTACTTTAGCTTTGCGAGTTCGACCTGGAGTTTTGAACGGTGGGTCGTTGCCCTTTTCGCGAAAATTTCAAGGATAAGCTGGAAGCGGTCAATCACCCTGCACCCGCAGATTTCCGAGATATTGTGAATCTGGGTTGTCGAAAGCCGGTTGTAAAAGATAACTATTTCCGCGCCTCTGATCTGCACAAATTCGGCCAGTTCCTCAACTTTCCCTCTCCCCAGGTTGTACTTCCGGTCCGGATGCCTGACCTGACTGAGTTTTTCCACAGGGAGGTAGCCTGCGGCTTTTGCAAGTTCCCGGAGTTCGCTAAATAGGTTTTCGTTCCTTTCCGGGTCCGAACCCGGGGTATCCCTCTTTACGAGGATTACCTTCTTTTTCTCTTTTTTAGTCTGGATTATTGTCCGGCCTCAATGTTCAGTTCTTTTAATAGAAGGTTTCGGGCACTCAGGGAAATGTGATGGGCAAGCTCGATAGCCCGCCTTTCGGCCATGGATTCCTGGTATTTGAAAGCTCCTGAAAACATGCTTTCCGAAACCCACAGGGGCTGGTTATACAGATCTCCTTTTTCCGTGACAAGCGTACCGTCGTAGTCGAGTTTAGCTACCGTGTCCTCGATAAGCTGCACGATATCCGGAAGTTGCGGGGCCTTTATCTCTTTCCCCTTTAACCAGCGGGGCAGGATCGCGACCTGTTTTATTTTTTCTATATGATCCGCGGAAACGGAAAGGGCCGCAGCCGCACAGACCAGGTAGTACCCGTCCCTGATCCTGTGCCGGCCCGAGATGTCAATTGCGATTATGTCCCACATCCGTCCCACTCAATTTTAAAATTTATATTTGGAATTTATATTTGGGCCACTTATTAAAAAGTCACGCCCTCCACATTTACAACGTTACCCGTTTACAACGTTACCCGTTTACAACGTTCCCCGTTTACAACGTTACCCGTTTACAACGTCATTCATTTAGAATCTCACATCTTGACTCTGCCGATATCAAGGTACTCGATTTCTTCCCCCTCCTCGACTGCAAAAAGCATTCTCTTACGGACACTGTTTGCCAGCCGCACGGCCCCCGACATCACCGGGAGCCTGAACTCGAAGTCCCGGGGAATCGCGTTTACCAGGTATTCCGAGTGGGGGATTTTTTCAGGGGACTCGACCTTCCGGTAGACCCTGAAATGGGTCCCGAACTTAAAGCCCGTCTTTGCCACGTGCCCGGAGTCTCTCAGGGCTCTGTATGCCCTGTATTTCCTGAGGAAGGCCTCTTCTATAAGACTTGCTTTTTCCAGGAAGGTCCCGGAGACAAGCTCTTTTCCCTCCCTGTCTCTGAGGGTAAGCACTCCCTTTTCAAGGAGGTAGAGGGACTCGACCAGGGAGAGCTGCAGCCGCTCGGAGTCAAGCGGTTTTCCGTAAAAGCCTCCCGAGTATAGCTCCTTTGAGGGGCTTTCTCCCCAGACAATCACCCTGTCCTCGAGAAATGTTGCTTCCGCCCGGACCTCAGGGTAAGGGTGCTCCATCTCTCCTTTCGGGTTAAAGGTTTTTGCTTCGTAAAAAGTAATATCGCTCTCCTCGTCCACGATTGCAAGAATTAGCTGCTTGCGTACGTTTTCAGCAGCCTTTACGGACTCAAGCAGGTCCTTTGCCGGAAGAGGTGCCCTTTCGGAGTGGACGTAGACAAAACTCCTGGCTGCGGCCTTTCCCGGGTGTCCGCCGCGCGGATAGACCCGGAAGTCCGTGCTTGAGGGCTGGACGTAGTAGCCCCTTTCCCGGAGGTCCTTGTAGACAATGTACTTTAATTCGAAATTCCCTTCCCGAAGGGAGGCCTGCTCGAAAAAGGCCCTGAAATCAAGCTCGATTCCTTCCAGTTTGATTTCTAGCTTGCCCCTGAAGAGGAGATAAGCTGCTTCCACGCACCTCAGTTCGAGTTCCTTTCCCTTCGGGCGTCCGTAATACCCTTTTTCGTAGAGCTCGGAAACCGACTCTTTTCCGGCCCGAACCCTGTCTCCCTTAAGTATGGCTTCCAATAAATTCACCTGTGTAAAATTAGACTGTGCAATGACTTTGTACTGATTTTGTACTGACTTCGTAATGGTTTTGTAATAGTTTTGTAATAGTTTTGTAATGGTTTTGTAATGGTTTTGTACTGACTTTGTACTGATTTTGTAATGGTTTTGTACTGATTTTGTACTGATTTTGTACTGATTTTGTACTGATTTTGTAATGGTTTTGTACTGATTTTGTACTGATTTTGTAATGATTGAGTACATCAAATTTCGGGATTTTTTCCGGCCCTGAATTTTCTCGCCGCTTCCACAAAAGAGGGTGCAAGTTCCCTGTAGGCTACCCCGTGCAGGTGGGCATAAGACCCGAGTGTGTTTTTGACGGTCAGCCCGTCAAACCCGTCCTTTATTCCCGTACCCCTTGAGATTTTTATGGCAAAGTTAGCGTCTTCGGGAATGTCCCGGATTTCGGAATGGTGGAACTCATGCCCTTTGAAGCTATTTCCTTTTTTCCCTATAATGCAGTCTCTGGCAAGGGTTCCTATGTTGTAGCTGACAACACGGGTCTGTCCCATTATTGTGTGTCCCGGAAGCGCTCCGACCATAGTATAGGTGGATTCAGGAAGCTCGGCGTCGTGATAAGTGCCTTTTCCGGGGATGCCGGTGGAGAGTTTTTCGGTCAGGTACATGAGCCCGCCGCATTCGGCATAAATGGGCATTCCGGCTTCTGAGGCCTCTTTTATGGCCTTTCTCATGGACTCGTTAGCCTCCAGTTCGGCCGCAAAGAGTTCGGGGTAACCGCCTCCGATGTAGAGCCCGTCAACCTCGGGGAGGACGGAGTCGTTTACGGGACTGAAAAGAACAGTTTTGGCTCCTTCGAGTTCAAGGAGATCGATGTTGTCCCGGTAGTAGAAGTTAAAGGCCTCGTCCAGGGCAATCCCGATTTTAGGCTTTTCTTTATCTGTTTCTTCTCTATCTGTTTCTTCTCTA
>JAQVBP010000085.1:0-6766 GCA_028690255.1 Methanosarcinaceae archaeon | reverse complement strand
TACCTGTTTCTTCCTTACCTGTTTCTTCCTTACCTGTTGCTTTACCGGCAAATTTTTCAGTAAATTTTCCTGCATATTTTTCGATAAAAACGCTGTTTACCGGTGTCGGCAGATGGCTTGCGTCCTTTGCGATTTCAAGAAACCGGTCCACGTCAATGCCTGCGTTGATGAGTCTTTCGATTCCCTCAAGCCTCTCTTCAAAGCCCGCGACCCGCCTCCTGCCTTCAAGAGCGGGAACCAGGCCAAGGTGCCTCATGGAAATCTGCATGGAAGGGTCTCTCGGGATTATCCCTATTACCGGAATATCCGTGTAATACTCGATTGCCTCTTTTGCTTTTTCGGCATGTCGGCGGCCCCCTATGTTATTCAGTATGACCCCTGCGATTTTCACGTCAGGGTCAAAGTTTTTGTAGCCGTTTACGAGGGCTGCGCAGGAACGGGTTATGCTCCTGGCGTTGAGCACAAGGACAACCGGGCAGTCCAGGATTTTTGCGATCTGGGCGGTGCTCCCGAGGTCACTCAGGCTTTCGAAACCTTCGTAAAGCCCCCTGACTCCTTCGATTATCGCGATATCGGCCCCGCCGGCTGCGGCGCAGGCGTGGGTGTATACGTCAAGAATCCCGTTTTCGTCCATCAGGTAGCCGTCAAGGTTCCGGCAGGCCCGGCCCGTGATTTCACTATGATAACCTGAGTCGATGTAATCCAGGGCGACCTTGAAAGGCTGGACCTTAAAGCCCCTTGAGGCCAGAGCCGCCATAAGCCCCATGGAAATCGTGGTCTTTCCTGAGGAGGAACGGTCGGCGGAGATAAGGACTCTGGGAAGGGCTAATGCTTTTTGCTTGTTCTGAGACATGGTCCCTCAACTCTTTTTTATTTCATATTTTTTAGGAATAAGTCAAATCGAATCTCAATTATTTTTGTTTGCCATTCCCTAACCACGGAACACCCGGATAGACACGGAAGCCGGCCTGATGGCCGGTGAGTAGGCCGGAACTTTTAATAATCGATTCAAACTCCATTGTGAACAAACCATCAAAACAACCTTAAATCGTCTTACTGCATTCTTTTTCCGTGTCTTCCGTGGTTTGAATGCAGAACACCAAACACCTTTACCAGCAAAAACACAAGCAGGAATTAAACAGAAAATTCAGATCAACCCTGCTGCACTCAGCGTGTAAGTTCCCTTAAACGTTCGTCGTCAAGGGGTTTCGGTAGAACACGCTCTTCGTTTTCCATGATGGCTTTTCCGAGTTTCCGGTAGACTTCGGCAATATCGGAGTCAGGGGCTTTTTCCATAACTGAAAAACCGTCTCTCTCGCAGTCCTGAACGGTCTGGCTCTTCGGGATAAAGGCCATCAGTTTGCTTCCTATTTCTTCCGCGAACTTGCTTACGAGTTCCTCTTCCCGGCTTGCGTTTCTGGAGTTGCAGATAACTCCGCTTAAGGGCATCCCGATCTTGGAAAAGCCCTTGCATATGTTGTTTGCGGCGTACATGGGCATGTATTCGCCCGAGGTCAGGACGTAGGCCTCGTTTACGAAACCTTTCCTTATGGGGGCAACAAACCCTCCGCAGACGATGTCTCCGGGCACGTCGTAAATGATAAGGTCCTGTTCTTTTAGCAGGTCGGAAGAGATGCTTTTCAACTTCTGGACCGCAACGATTATCCCCCGGCCGGCACACCCGATTCCGGGCTCAGGTCCTCCGGCTTCCACGCATTTGACTCCTGCGTAGCCCTCAAAGACCACGTCTTCTTCCCTGACGTCCAGGCCTTCCCGCAGGAGGTCCAGAATCGTGGGAATTCTCCGGCCTCCGAGAAGGGTGATCGAAGAATCGCTTTTCGGGTCACAGCCTATGATCATGACTTTGTACCCGATTTCCGCACAGGCCGCGGCCATGTTGGACGCTGTGCTTGATTTTCCTATTCCGCCTTTTCCGTAGATTGCTATGATCTTTTGTTTTTTCATGCCTTTCCCCAGTTTCCTGCTTCTATTTCGATTAAATTCCGGGCTTTACTTCAGGAAGGTCCTTTTTCAGAGATTTTCCTTTATAATTTCCCTCAGGGTATCTCCAAGTTCGGAATTGACGATTTTCGAGACTCCGAGGGTTTTGGGGTGCAGGTCGATTTCAACGACGACGTGCTCGTGTCCCATTTCCTTGAGGGGGAGGACCTGCCTCGGCCCGTTCGTGACGGAGATTAGTTCCATGCCCCGGAGGCATTCCATGGGCAGAGCATGCGGGACGCCCGTGATGACTGCAAAGTCGTAGTCTGGGTATTTCTCTTTTATGAGTTCGCTGACCAGCTCTCCGGCAATAGGGTACTCGTCCATGCCGCCTATGATTTCCCGGATTTCCACTCCGTGCTCTTTGAAGCCTTTCATTATGTTTTCGGCGTGCTGGCGCACCCGTGGAAGCCCGAGGCTATCGTCAACGTTTGCCATGTTGACGATGTTTGCTTCCTTTCCGAGGGCCTTTGCGGCTTCGTTTACGGCGAGGGTGATGTCGGCGAACATGTAGCCGGTCTCTTTTTTGGCGTTCATGATGACAAGCCCGCGCTTGCCTTCCTGCAGGAGTTCAAAGATGCGCTTTGCAACCGTGTACTTGACGTCTCCGCGGGAGGGGGCCAGGTACTCCTTGCTTGCGGCTCCTGCCCTCTTTTCGACTTCAGTTGCTTTTTTGAGCAGGTGCTCCTGCCGTTCGAATTCCTTCCGGTCGATAATGCCTGCGTCGAGAGCTGATTCCAGGGCAAAGAGCACGCCTTTTGTGTTGTTGTGGTAGCCTGCGTGCACTTCGACCTCGATTACCGGAATGTCGGGGTTGGCTTCGAGTACGGCTTCGTGCATTTCTTCTCCTATGATCATGCTTGCGCAGGTCCCGACAACTCCTATGAGTCTGGGGTTGAAGAGTTCGATTGATTTGTTGATCAGGGCCACGAGTTTGTCGTGCCCTCCGAAAACAAAGCCGTTTTCATCGAGGCCTGTGGTCACGACATGGATTCCGTCTTCTTCAAGGAGCCTTGCGTGCTTGAAGGAACAGCCCGGGGGTCCGTGAAGGATTGCAACGTCAACGTCCAGGTCCCGCAGGGTGTAGAGAGCTGCAACGATGGAGCTCGGACGGGGGTGAATAATTGATATTTCTTTTTCAGCCATGGTAAATCATCTTTTACGTCATTTTTTCATTTTTTCATTTTTTCATTTTTTTTCGGAATTTTCCGTATCAGGCCTCCCCGTTTCCGGTTTTATCCCGGGAGGGCTTATCCGGGGGATGCCTGTGGATTATTGATGAAAAGAAACGGGTACATTGGCCACTGCTGGGCCTGACCCGGTTCCGGTGTCAAACAGTGTCATTAATTATGTACAGCTTCGAGAAAGGAGTTCTAAGAAATCTGAGTTATTAACACGTGCAGTAATTGAAGTATTAAAAGTATTAACAGTATTTGAATACTTTGTGTTTTCCGTCTTTCACCGGAAACATTTCACGCAGGAAATAACAAGGTCATTTTCCCCGGCCAGGTCCGCGGCTTTCGAAAGCCCTTCCGGGAGGCTGTCCGCATAGAGCACATTTTCGGCTTTTACCCTCCGCATCCTCTCGCCCACCAGGAGAATTTTTTCAAATTTATTCCCGTGTTCGGCCACGAAGGTTCGCACGGTTTCCGGGGGCAGCCCCTCGCAGACCTGGGCGGCTTCCTCTCCGAGGATCAGGATGAGCTTTTCCCTGCGCTCGTCTTTTCTTTTAAGGAGGGCGTACTCCAGGGCCTTTTCGGCCGAGCGAATGTCCAGGCCGGAGTTGGAGTTGTCAATAAGGGGGACGGTAATTTCGGTTTTTCTTTTTTCTCCATGCAGGCCAAGTTCCTTTTCCTGCATCCGGCCGGAAAGTCCCTCAAACTCTTCGAGCACGCTTTTGATTATGTCGCTTTCGACTCCGAGTTCAAGGGCCGCAGCTGATGCTGCTGAAAAGGCGGTCATGTAAGCGTTTACATTGTAGCCGGCCTTGAGGTTTGCGCTGAAAAATAACTCTCCTTTCCGGATAGAGACCGTGTTTCCCTCACTTTTAAGTACGAGGTCCGCCTCATTTTCCGAGCCTGGCAGGAAGGGATCACTGAAGGTAATTATTTTTGTTTCTGCTTTTTCCTTTGTTTCTGTTTTTGTTTCTGTTTCTATTTCTGTTTTTATCTCTTCCTTTGTTCCGGCTTCTTCTGCGCAGGCCAGGGCCTTTTTAGCCCCCGCGTTGAGCACGAGGACGCTTCCGGGTTTTGCGTCTCTTATAAGCTGGAGTTTGGCGTCGCTTGCAAGTCCGCTTTCATTTGCAATCCCGTAGTCCGGGGTAAGGGTTGTGAGAAGCCCGAGGTCTGCCGAGCCCGTGCCTCCGATTGAGATCTCGAAGATGAAATAGCCGGGCCGGATTCCGGCCTCAAAGGTCCGGTCAAGGGCCGTGAGGATACTGCCCGGAGTGATGCTGAGCCCTTTATGTATCGGGACAGGGACTCCGCCTTTCCAGCTTTCAAGTCCTCTGGAGGTATGGAGCACGGTTTCGCTTTTGCGGGAGATGATGTCGGAAAGGACGGATGCCGTGCTGGTTTTGGCTTTCGAGCCTGTGATTTCTATTGTTTTTATGCCGGAGAGCCGGGGGTCTTTTGCGAGAATTTCCCCGACGATGCGGTGGTGGGAAAGGACGGGAATTTTTGCTTCCCTGGCTCCTGCAAGCCAGGGGTGGGCCGGGTCAAGGTGGACGGGGGCTGTCAGGAAGTCGAAGTTTGCAGTTTCCGGGGGGGAGTTTTTCCCCTGGGTTTTTATCCCGTGCAGTTTTTCAAGTTCGGCAAGGTTTGAAGGGGCCACGGTGCCGTAGACGTCCACGGCCGTGACCTCGGCTCCGAGTTCCGCAAGCCTGACGGAAATCGGAATCCCGCCGTGGGTTAAATCGAGCACGGCTATTTTTTTCTGGCGTAAATTCATGAAAAAAAGAAGTGGGTTCAGGCTGTTATATATTGCGGCCGACGCAGGAAGCCGGGCTTTTCAGGAAATTCCGGGTCCGGAATAAGGGCCAGAGCCCTCCATGAACCCGGAAGTGAACTATTCCCGGTTGAAATCCTGGGCAGGAGGTTATGTTTTTGAAGCGGAAAATTCTTTTTCCCCGAATTTCCGTCTGCCTCTTAAAAGGTTGCCGGGTTGTATCCCCGGCCCGGATTCCTGGGTTTTCCGTCTACTCGGGAGCCGGGGCAAGCAGGGAGTGGACCCGGGCCTTTTGAGACACGGACTGAATCCCGGAGGAGGCTTCAAGGGCTTTTTGTATAAGTTCTTCTTTTCCCGATTCCCTCAGGTGCGGAGCAATCAGGGAAAGGATCTCGGCCCTTGCGTCTCCGTACTGAATCACGGAGGCGGCAGCAAGGATTTTTTCCACGACCTCTTCTTTTCCCGGGCCTTCGAGCTGCGGGATAAGCGAGGAAATGACCCTGGCCCTTGAGACTTTGTCATGGATGTGGGAGGAGGCCGTGAGGGCTTTTTGTATTAGTTCTCCCCTTTCCGGCCCGTCGAGCTGCGGGATTATCAAGGATAGGGCCTCGGCCCTTGCGTTTCCGTATTGAATCCCGGCTGCCAGGAAAAGGGCTTTTTTCATAAGTTCTCCTTTTCCAGGCCCGGTCAGGTGAGGGGCAATCGAGGAAAGGACTTTTGCCCTTGCGGCTCCGTATTGAATCCCTGCGGAGGCGTCAAGGATTTTTTCTATAAGTTTTTCTTTTTCCGGCCCTTCAAGCTTCGGGGCAATTGAGGAGAGGGCCTCGGCCCGCAGGGTCTCGTCCTGAATCCCAGCGCTTATCTGTGCGATTTGTGCGGCAATGGTGTTTTCATCTGCGGTTTTCTGATACATCTTATAATTACCACTTGAGCTTTGTATTATTTCTGTAATTTTGTATTATCTCTATATTATTTTCTTAATCTAGTTATCCCTGGCTATCTTAAGTTTCAATGAAATCAATGAGAATTATATTCATGTACCAAAATACTTAAAATCTCTCTAACAAAGATTTTAGCCACGGAAGCCCGCGGAAATACACAGGGAAAAATAATGAAAAAAGAATTATAGGGATATGCCATTTACGGTTGCTCTGATTTTTGTTGGCATTTTTTCCCCAATACTTGAAGTGAACAATTTAATATGTTAAGTCCGCTTGCCGTTGCACTTGCAGTGCAACTTAATGAAAAATCCGGGTTTTTTCTGCCAGAAGCGGAACCCTGCTGGCAAAACGCCCGTTTTTTTCTATAATAATTCAGATTACTTCTTCTACTCTCTTGTAGACGAGATCTGCTATCAGCTCGTCGGCCCCGAGGGGTCCCGCGTAGCAGAGAGGGACTTCCTTGCCGTCAATTGTAAGGTTTCCACAGCCGTTTTCGTCCAGGCCCAGGATCTGGGGGATGTCCTTTGTGATGTGCACGCCTGAGGCCAGGAAGACCGGCACCGCAGCGATCTTTGTAACCCCTGTCCCGGAGAATCCCGCAATTGCCTCTTCAAGAGTAGGCTCACTATTCTCCATAAAACCGGCCCTGACAACAACGTCAGCGTGCTTGTCTGCAATGTAGTCCGCAATCTTCGTTACAACTTCCTTATTAAAAGGCAACTTGCTTCCGTGGCCAATAGCTAAAATTCCAAGTTTTTCAGTCATTTTTAAAACCTCTTTATATTGTGTTATTATTATTATTCTAATTTGTGTTATTTGATAAAAAGTGTTCATAGTTAGAGATAATCAAATATAATCTTTTTGAGCAAACTGTGTTA
>JAQVBP010000084.1:8743-12428 GCA_028690255.1 Methanosarcinaceae archaeon | reverse complement strand
CCCGCGCCCATGAGCATGAACTTTGCGGCAAGGGCGTCACAGCAGCCTGCACAGCCCCTGTGCCCCGACGCAAGGTAGGTTTTTGGTGCGACTTTGCTCATAGCAATTCCTCCCTGACATCAACAAACTGGCTTTCGGTCTTGATTCCTGATGTAGCGACCCCTTTTGCTTCCTCGATGATCTTTGCGATGGTTTCCATGCGGATGTCCCGGCCACCGTGGCCGATTGTGTAGCCGATGATAGGGATGTCACATCTGGCATTGTACATGCAGGACTTGGTCTCCGTAAAGAGGGCCCCTTCGTTGGTCCCTATGGAGATGTTCTTGTCGAGCACGGCCACAACAGCTGCGTCCTTGATGGCTTTCCTGATCTGCTCCTTCGGGAAGGGCCTGAAAGACCTGACCTTCAGGACTCCGACCTTCTCGCCGCGGGCCCTGTACTCGTCCACAACGTCCTTGATGGTCCCGAGGATCGAGCCCATGGACATGAGGATAACCTCGGCGTCATCGGTCCTGTACTCGTCGATAAGTCCGCCGTGGAACCTGCCGAAGATTTCTCCGAATTCCTTTGCTGCGGCCTCGATCTTGGGGAGGGCCTTCTGCATTGCCTGCTCCTGCAGGTACCTGAACTCCTCATAGGTATCAGGGGCTGCAAAGGCTCCGAAACTCATCGGGTTTTTCGGGTCGAGCACGTGTTCGGGCTCATAGGCAGGCAGGAACTCGTCAGTCAGGTCCTGCTCCAGAAGGACCAGGGGTTCGTAAACGTGAGAGAGAATGAACCCGTCCATGCAGGCCATACCGGGCAGGCGGATGTCTTTGTCTTCCGCGACCTTGAAGATCTGAGGCAGCATGTCCGCAGACTCCTGAAGGTCTTCGGCGTAAAGCTGGAGCCAGCCGGTGTCTCTCTGGGAGATTGAGTCCTGGTGGTCGTTCCAGATGTTGATCGGAGCCCCGAGTGCCCGGTTTGCGACCGTCATGATGATGGGAAGCCTCATTCCCGCGGCGTTGAAGAGCACCTCGTGCATGAGTGCAAGGCCCTGGGAAGTGGTTGCGGAGTAGGTCCTCGCTCCCACGGCCGAGGCTCCCACCAGGGCCGAGATTGCCGAGAACTCGGATTCCACGTTTATGTACTCGCAGTTCGGGATTTCCCCGTCCGCTATAAACTGGGAGAGGTCCTCCACGATATGGGTCTGGGGGGTGATCGGGTATGCGGAAATAACGTTTGGCCGGCAGATCTTTGCGGCGTGGGCGACAGCGTAAGAACCTTCCTCAACCACCATTTTACCCTTATCTTCAATGTTTACCGCCATTATTTTTCCTCCAGGACCATTTCAATCGCGTCTGCCGGGCATTCGTTTGCGCAGATGCCGCAGCCTTTGCAGTAATCGTAGTTGTACACGAAAAAGCCGTCTTCTCCGGGAAGAACCGACATGTCCGGGCACACGATTTCACACAGGCCGCATTTGGTGCACTTATCGTAGATATAGACCGGGCGGAAAGACCTCCAGCCTCCGGTTTTGTTTACCAGTGTGGTGCCTGCCTCGCAGACTCCTCCAGTTGTGATCTTCATGCTATTTTCCTCTTGATCCTTTCATAGGCTTCCTGGATTGCTTCCGCGTTCTTTACTCCGACTTTCCCGCTGAAACGCTCCTTTACGGCCTCTTTGATGGACTCCACTTCCACTTCTCCGGTGGCGCCCGCAAAGGCTCCGAGCAGGACCGTGTTCACGATGGGCCGCCCGATGATTTCCATTGCGACCCTGGTTGCGTCAACGGTCATGACCTTTGCTTTTGTGTCGAGCTTGAGGTTTTCGGATGCTTCCTTTGTGTTGATGATGATTATCCCGTCATCCTTTATCCCGCTTGCAACGTCCACGGTTTCAAGCAGGGTTGCATCCTGGACAATTACGTAATCCGGGGTGTAGATCTGGCTTCTGAGCCTGATTGGTATGTCACTGATTCTGGTAAAGGCCTGCACCGGGGCTCCTCTACGCTCTACCCCGAAAGCAGGGAAGGCCTGGCTGAATTTTCCGTCCGCAAAGGCTGCAGCGGACAGAAGTTCGGCTGCAGTGACAGAACCCTGGCCGCCTCGGCCGTGTATCCTGATTTCTTTCATATGAGCTCTCCTTTTTCAGCGCGATTTTATCCTGATTTTATTTTGGTTTTTTATTTTATTTGTGCGGTTGAATCCGGTTTTTGAGATTACCTTGCGGGCCAAGGGATTGAATTCACTTCTAAAATCATTTATAATTCTTTTATGGCATAATTTCAAAATTTATTAAAAGAATTTCTGAATCTTTTTTACCCGTTTGTTAACCTCTTTGAATAATCATGAAAATATTAGAAGTGTGTATTCTGGGTATTGGATATATATTTTCTCTTTTATATTCACACCGTTTGGTGTCCCAATATTTCATGGATAATAATGTAGATTATTATTAGTTTTTCGGTAAAGCCTTAAAATCTACAGGAAAACATTTCTAATTTATTATTATTTTTCAAAAGAATTTATCTTCGTATATAGGGTTAACCCTCTTTTCTGAGCCTGTTTTCCTGTTTTTTTATTTCATTAATGGTCCCCACTCCTTTACATATCAAAATTTTATGTGTGAATCCTCTGATAAAGCTTTCATCAGCTCAATTATGGACTCAGAGTCTTTCAAATTATTTATTCTTTCCCTAATCTGCCGCGAGCCCTGCATGCCTTTTGTAAACCATTGTGCATGTATTCTCAGATTTATGGAGTCAAGAAGGTCGTATTTTTTCAGCAGGCCCACGTAAGCTTCAAAGTCCCTGAACTGCCTGTTTCGAAAATCTCCTGCTTGCAGCTCTTCTCTCGTGTCCGGTTCTTCTCCCTTCTCCCGGGCTTCTCCTGTTTGCAGTTCTTCTCCCGTCTTCAGATAATGCCGGATCCGCCTGAAAATAAAAGGGTTTCCCATTGCCGCTCTCCCTATCATCAGGCCGTCGCAGCCTGTGAATTCCAGGATCTCAGCTGCTGATTTTTCCTCTTTTATATCCCCGTTTGCGATAACAGGGATGGAAAGCTCCTCTTTTATTGCCTTTATGGGGCCGGGATTTGATTTTCCGGAATACATCTGCGCCGCCGTTCTCCCGTGTACTGTCAGGGCCGAAGCTCCTGCTTTTTCGACAAGGCGGGCTATTTCAAGGGTCTTTTTCTCGCTTCCAAGGAGGCGGATCTTTGCACTGATAGGGGTTCTCTCCCCCAGGCAGTCCGAAAGCTCCTTTATGATCTCGTAGACCCTTTCAGGCTGTTCCAGGAGGGCTGAGCCGCAGCCTGTTGCCCGGATGCGCCTCACGGGGCAGCCCAGGTTCACGTCTATCAGGGCCGGCCTGTACTCTTCCTCCACAAAAAGGGCCGCGTCTCTCAGGGTCTCCGGCTTATTCCCTACAAGCTGGACCCCGAAAGCCCCCTCCTCCGGGCAGCTCAGTCCTTTGAGTACGGATTTGCGGTTTTCATTGACCAGGGCATCCGCATTTATCATTTCCGTGCACGTAAAATCTGCTCCATGTTCTTTGCATAGCAGCCTGAAAGCCAGGTTGGTCACGTCTGCCATCGGGGCGAGAAAAAGGTTTCCGGATAATCTGGTGCTTCCGATTTTCATTTTTTTGCCGTTTTATTTCTATTTTTGAGTAAAATCTAAAAATTCAGGTAAAATCTAAAAATTC
>JAQVBP010000084.1:3883-8643 GCA_028690255.1 Methanosarcinaceae archaeon | reverse complement strand
GGTAAAATCTAAAAACTCAGGTAAAATCTAAAAATTCGGGTAAAATCTAAAAACTCAATAAAATCCGGAATTAAGGAAAGGAAAGGGGAAATTTAGGTTTAATCCCCCGGAAATGCTTATTTTCCTGAAAAAAGCAGTCTTATATGTCCCAGGTAAGGAATCCTGTATTTTGCAATTCCTATAATCCACTCGTCCTTTATCGGGGTATTATAGCTTATCATCCCTTCCTGGTCGAAATGGTTGTTTGTTACCGGGTTATCCCCTTTTGTTATATAACCCGGGTGAGGGGCAGCAGGCCCGTTTTCCCACATGGGTTCCCCGGTTTCCACGCGGTACATGGCTCTATGGATAATTGGCGTTACACCCTCCTGTCCGTAGGGTTTGTAAAGAATCACATTTCCATATTCCCCGAAAGACATATACCCTGAATTTTCATTTCCCTCTTTGTTGGTGATCAGGTCTACCCGGTCGATGTTTTTAATGAAAATGATGTCGCCTTTCTGCATATGCGGTTCCATACTTCCCGATTCCACCGCCACCATTGGCGTCCAGAGCCCGAAGGCCATTTTGGACAGAATTATGAAAGCCAGAAGGAAGGCCACTACTGAAAGAAGATCTTTTCCAAGGGATACCAGAAAACTGTCCTCTTCCTGTATATTGCTATGATTTTTACTTTTTAAGTTCGTTGAGGTCATATTCTACCTCTGTATGAAATATGTATCTTTTTTTATTTTTCGATTGATCATTTCTTTTAATTATCTTATATATTATCGACTTTATATTTCTTTATATGTTCCCCTCTTTTCCCCCCTTTACTATGCCTTCTAACTTATTTGTACCCCTCAGTTATATCATTTGTTGACATTTTCGTTCTTCTATTTTCTCAGTTTTTCCTGCGTCTTTTTTGAGTCTTTTACTTTGCTTGCTGTGTATTTATGTCATTGAGAATGATTAAAATCGTGAAATTATTCATCTTGTTAATTTTTATATTTTGAGCTTCTTGTTAAACGAAACCTTTGATATTCGAACATTCTTCAGTTTAAAAGCAGATATATTTCAGGTTTAATAAGGTCAGATATATGAATGATATTGAGGTAATAAAAGCGTTTTCCGAAGCCGGGTATCAGGTAAGCCCTGAAGCAGTTGAAATTATCAGATCGAGTAATTCCCCCTTAGCTTTGATTGAATCCGTCCTTTCAACAGTCGATGAATCGGTTTTTGTGATCCAGCCCGAACACATTGCTGAGTATAGGCAAACCGCAGATAATATCGATTTTAATGAATGCGCAGGGCTTCAAAGTTCTCCTGCCTCAAATGAGCTTCATAAATCTGATTTTTTGAGCCCTGGAAAAGCTTTTACAAAACAGCCCGTTTCCGGTGAGACAACGAGTCAGCTTTTAGACCGAAGCTCTTCAACCCCGGGTTCATATCCGACCACTTCATTCAAAATTTCAGATCATATTTTTTCGGATTCAGTTTCTTCGGATTCAGTTTCTTCGGATTCAGTTTCTTCGGATTCAGTTTCTTCGGATTCTGTTTCCTCGGATTCCCTTTCTTCGGATTCAGTTTCTTCGGATTCCCTTTCTTCGGATTCTGTTTCCTCGGATTCAGTTTCCTCGGATTCAGTTTCTTCGGATTCAGTTTCTTCGGGTCCTGTTTCTTCGGATTCCCTTTCTTCGGATCCTGTTTCTTCGGATTCCCTTTCTTCGGATTCAGTTTCTTCGGGTCCTCTCTCTTCTGATCCGATTTCCAGCTCTGTTCCAGGGCCTTCTAAGGTCCCCCTCTGCGGGGCCGGACAGGCTCTCTTTGTGGGGAAGGCCCTGGGCCAGAACCCCGTAAGTGTCCTTCAGGACGTAACGGGCCATTCCTCCTGTGTGGGAGAATACATGCAGTTTGTCCAGTACTTCAGGGACAGGTACAGCAGGCTCTCCGAGATCCTCCGGGGCCGCCTCAATGCCCGGCCTATGGAAAGTCTCAGAGGCCGGAGTTTCCGACGGGGGGGTGACAGTAAGTCCGAGGAGCTATCGATTATAGGGATGGTCTCCGAAATAAGCAGCACAAACAACGGGCACAAAATCCTTTCTCTCGAAGACCCTACAGGCTCTTTTTCCGTGCTTATCCGGAACAGTGATAAAGACCTTTTCGAACTGGCCTCCCGCGTCCTCTTAGACGAGGTCATAGGGGCCACTGGCAAAGTCACCAACGACGGCAACCTCATGATTGCCACGAAACTCACCCAGCCCGACGTCCCGAACGGGGGTGCACGGAGGACCGGGGCGAAGGGAAAAGCGGTTCTGATTTCGGATGTGCATGTGGGGAGCTCTCAGTTCCTGGAGGAGCCCTGGCTTGATTTTCTGAATTTCATAAAAGGGGAATCGGATTCCGAATCCCTCCGACTGATTGCAAAAGAGGTCCGCTACCTGGTGATTGCGGGAGACATTGTGGACGGAGTGGGGATTTACCCTGACCAGGAAAAGGAACTAGCGATCGAGGACGTCTACGACCAGTACAGGAAAGCTGCCGAGTACCTCAGGGAAATTCCCGGGCATATAAGGGTCATCCTGAGTCCCGGCAACCACGACACCGTCCGTCAGGCCGAACCCCAGCCCGCTCTTCCTGAAAAGGTCCGGGCTTACTTCCCTTCCAACGTGACTTTCGTGGGAAACCCCTCACTTGTGGACCTTGATGGGGTGCAGATCCTCATCTACCACGGGCGCTCAATTGACGACCTGGTAGCGTCCATTCCAGGGGTTTCCTACCAGGAACCGGCAGGAGCAATGCTTGAGATGCTTAAGCGCAGGCACCTGGCTCCCACATACGGGAGCAGAGTTTCCATATCCCCGGAAAAGAAGGACTACTTTGTAATTGACCCGGTCCCTGACATCATACACACGGGGCACGTCCACACCGTGGGAGTCCAGCGCTATAAAAACGTCCTTCTGGTAAATTCCGGGACCTGGCAGGGCCAGACGGATTTCCAGAAACGTGTAAACCTCATGCCTGTTCCGGCAAAGGTGCCTGTTGTGGACCTGGCGGACCTCGGGGTCAAACTGCTGGATTTCGAATAAATTTTCAAATAAATAATTATATTAGATGTTTGTTAAAATTCCCAACCGATTCAAAATATTTCAAGTTTCTCCGTTTTTTCAGTAACTTTTGGAAGCGATTTTTCCAAAATTATTTTACGAATCTTATATCTATAACGAAGGTTTATTATGTCGGAAATGTCTCCTGAAAACCAGAATCAAGAGAAATCTTCTCTTTCCTTTGATATCCCGGATTTTGCAACTCTCCTGAAAAAGCAGGGCTATGCTCTTGCAGGCCGTCATTCTGCGGTCAAGACCTGCCTGTGGCTCAGGAAAGCCATGAACGACGAGGGTTTCTGCTATAAGGGCAAATTCTACGGAGTCGCGTCCCATCGTTGTCTCCAGATGGCCCCCACTCTTCTCTGCAACCAGAGCTGCCTTTTTTGCTGGAGGCCTACGGAAGCCCCGGTCCCGGCTCCGGAAGAATGGGACTCGCCTGCGGAAATCGTGGAAAAAAGCATTGAATGCCAGAGAAAGCTCATAACAGGTTTCGGTGGGTCTCCAAACGCTCTTCGGGAACGCTGGCTTGAGGGCAACGAACCCAATAACGTGGCCATCTCTCTCTCGGGGGAGCCTACGATGTACCCCTATCTCCCCGAACTGATCGAAGAGTACGAAAAACGGGGCTTTACGACCTTTCTGGTCACAAACGGCACGATTCCGAAAATGGTTGCAAAGGTTTTCCCCGACCAGTTTTATATGAGCCTGGATGCGCCGGATTTCGAGACTTATCTGAAAGTCTGCCAGCCAAAGTCTCCGGGGCTCTGGGAGAAAATTTCCGAGTCTCTGGCCCTCATAAAGGAAAAGCCCTCAAGGACAGTTATCAGGATAACCCTTGTTAAAGGGGTCAACATGTTCAATCCCGCAGGCTATGCCGAACTCATAAAAAAAGCCTCTCCGGACTTTGTCGAGATCAAGGCCTACATGCACCTCGGGTTTTCCCGCCTGCGTCTGGAAAGAGAAGCCATGCCCACCCACGCGGAGGTCCTGGAGTTTTCGAAGGAGCTTGCAAAGAAGCTGGGTTATGAGCTGGCAGATGAGTCTGAAATTAGCCGGGTGGTACTGCTTTCAAAAGACGGGAAAAAGTCCCCGGTAAGGAAAAAGAAGTAAGCATTCCGGGAAGTTGTCCTAACAGCTGTTTTAATATTTATTCAAAATTCAGGGAATACCATTATTTATATTATGGCAAGGATATATATCTATCCGGGGTTCCGGATAGAAATAAATATAAGCTCCAGTTTCAATTAGGGTATGACCCTACAGAGTAGACTGACCTTAATCTGATCTTTAACCTTTTTCGAAATTTTAAACTTAATTTACGGAACAATGGCTGAGTATAATATGTCTCATATCTAGTGCTATAATATAAATGTGGAAAATAATGGCTTCATGCATTTCATACGCGGTGTTTTTTAGCGGCATGGTTTGCAGGCTGGCTTTTGTGAAGGCTTTCATAGTTTTCCCGCCCTCGCTTTTTCACATTCGAAGCGATTTTTTTATCCGTGCTGGGACATCAGAGCACATCCTTAAGTGGCTTGCTGCCCCGTTGCCTGCTTTCTCGGCTTTTGCAGGATTTTTTGATTAACGCAATCACACCGGTTCTGGGTGGATAAGAGCTAATGATCTTATGGACGGTACAGGCGATGATACCGGCTACAGGCGATGATACCGGCT
>JAQVBP010000084.1:2251-3783 GCA_028690255.1 Methanosarcinaceae archaeon | reverse complement strand
GAATAACTCTGAATAACTCTGAATAACTCTGAATAACTCTGAATAACTCTGAATAACTCTGAATAACTCTGAATAACTGATTTCATAATTTTCTAAAATATCTTATTATTTTCACCGGGGTATTTCTGATATGGCTGAACAATCCGCACATGATAAATACGAATTTAAAAAGAAGCTTGAGGGACTGAGGGATAAAAAAGGGAGAAGTACCGAACTGATTTCCCTTTACATCCCCGCTGACAAGCAGATCTCGGACGTAACAAACCAGTTGAAAGACGAACACGGCCAGGCCGCGAACATCAAGTCCAAGCTTACGAAGACGAACGTGCAGGGGGCCATCGAGTCTCTTCTATCGAGGCTCAGGTACCTGAGCAAAGTGCCCGATAACGGGATCGTCTATTTCACGGGAGCCGTGGACATCGGGGCCAACAAGACCAGTATGGAAAGCGAGTCAATCGTCCCTCCGGACCCCATTATCACCTACAAGTACCACTGTGACTCGACCTTTTACCTCGAACCCCTTGAGGATATGCTCAAGGACAAGCGTACCTTCGGGCTCCTGGTAATGGACCGGAGGGAAGCGACTATAGGCATGCTCATAGGAAAAAAGATCGAGTATTTCCGCCGCCTGACTTCCACGGTCCCGGGTAAGCAGAGGAAAGGAGGGCAGAGTGCACACCGTTTCCAGCAGCTCAGGCTCATTGCAATCCACGATTTCTATAAAAGGATCGGGGATGCTGCAAGTGAGGTCTATCTGACGGTGGACCACAAGGACTTCAATGGAATCCTTATAGGCGGACCTTCCCCCACGAAAGAAGAGTTCTATGCCGGGGAATTCCTGCACCACGAACTCCAGAGGAAGATCCTGGGGCTTTTTGATGTTGGCTACACTGACGAGTCCGGGCTCTCGGAACTCGTAAACAACGCTACGGAAAAGCTGCAGGACCTCGAACTGACCGAGCAGAAACAGGTGGTAAGGGATTTCTTTGATGAGCTTATCTCCGATTCCGGAAAGGCGGCCTACGGGGAAGACCAGGTAAGGGCAAACCTTGAAATCGGGTCTGTTGCCGTTTTGCTGCTCTCTGAAGATCTGAGGGCTGAGCGGATCACTACGAAATGCAGTGTCTGCGGCTACGAAAGCAAGCGTACCAGAAAATGGAAACCCGGCGAAACCGCGCCAACAGCCGGAAACTGCCCTACGTGCGGGTCTTCTCTCGAGGTTAGCGATGTTACGGATATTGTGGACGAATTTTCCGAACTCTGTGACCAGAGCGGGACAAAGGTCTCCTTTGTATCCACTGACTTTGACGAAGGGACTCAGTTAATGAATGCTTTTGGCGGGATTGCCGCAATCCTGAGGTACAATACCGGGATCTGATCTATCTCGGGTCGTTTTACAGGTTTTAATTATTTAGTATTAAAGTGCTGTGTACTTTCATTTTATGTGCCTGTTATTTAAAGAATAACAGGCACGTTTTTAGATATTCACAGACATTCACAGACATTCACAGACATTCACAGACATTCACAGA
>JAQVBP010000084.1:0-2151 GCA_028690255.1 Methanosarcinaceae archaeon | reverse complement strand
ATTCACAGACATTCTCAATATTCACAGATATTCTCAATATTCACAGATATTCTCAATATTCACAGATATTCACAGGTGATTTTTTGTTCTTGGAATTCAAAGCTCAGGTCGAATCCGTTTTAATGGATACGATTCACAGTGCCGGGTTTGAAATCGAGGCCCTTGACCTCTACCTCGAACCCTCCCCCTATGCCGATATTGCAAGCAGGGTCGCTTTTAAGCTGGCGTCCTTGCAGAAGCAAAACCCGAAGGACCTTGCGTCCCGCCTTGTCTCGGAGATTAAAATTCCCGAGGGCTCTTATGTCGGAGCCGTTACAGCTGTTGGCCCCTATATCAACTTCCAGGCAAGCAGGACCTATATTGACAGGACCGTGGCCGAGATCAGAAAAAAGCAGGAAAAGTTCGGATCAGGTTCTCCGAAGGACAGAGTCCTCCTTGAGCACACCTCTGCAAACCCAAACGGCCCCCTGCATGTGGGGCATATAAGAAATTCGATCATAGGAGACACTCTTGCCCGGATCTTAAGGCGGGCGGGTTATGAAGTGGAGGTCCAGTACTACGTAAATGATATGGGACGCCAGATTGCGGTCGTCTCCTGGGCCTGTGAACGGTTTGAGATGGACCGTTCCATAAAGTCCGATTCCGCTATTGCCGGGGTCTACATCAAGGCCAATGCCGAGCTTGTGGCTCACCCTGAGTATGTGGAGGCAATCGATGCTCTCATGAAAAAGGTGGAAACAGGGGACGCCGAAACTATTGACAGGTTTGATACGGCGGTTTCCCTTGCGGTTGAGGGGATCAAGGAGACCCTGCTCCGCATGAATGTGATCCATGATAAATTCGTTAAGGAGTCCACCTTCCTGAAGTCCGGGGCCGTGCACGATATTGTTGAACGGATCAGGGCAACAGGCCGGACCGACGTCGATAAAGGGGCTCTGGTCGTAGACCTTTCGGACTATGGGTTTGAAAAGACTCTCGTTATCCAGCGCTCGAACGGGACCTCCCTTTACACGACAAGGGACCTGGCCTATCATGAGTGGAAAGCCGGGCGTGCGGACCGGGTAATTGACGTCTTCGGAGCCGACCACAAGCTTATCTCCGGGCAGCTCAGAGCCACCCTGAACTCCATCGGGATTCAGGAGCCCGAGGTCGTTATCTTTGAGTTTGTCTCCCTTCCGGAAGGTTCCATGAGCACCAGAAGAGGCCAGTTCATAAGTGCCGACGAGCTCTTTGACCAGGTAACGGCCGCCGCCTTTGAGGAAGTTGATAAGCGTCGCCTCGATATTTCGGAGGAGGCCAAACGCGAGATTGCCGATATGGTCGGTATGGGGGCCGTGCGGTAT
Source organism: Methanosarcinaceae archaeon (assembly GCA_028690255.1). Classification (GTDB taxonomy): domain Archaea; phylum Halobacteriota; class Methanosarcinia; order Methanosarcinales; family Methanosarcinaceae; genus JAQVBP01. The sequence continues at coordinate 808 of JAQVBP010000084.1, read as the reverse complement.
GATATCGTCAAAGTTTCTCCTGAAAAATCCACGGTCTTCAACTGGAAAGAGGCCCTTGACTTTGAGAAACAGGGAGCTCCCTACATCCAGTATTCCCATGCGAGAGCCTGTAGCATCCTTTCAAAAGCCGCGGAAGAAGGGGTCTGGGAAGGGCGGGAGTCCGAGGTCGATTCGGCTCTTCTCGTGGAGCCTTCGGAAATTACCCTCATCAAGAAGATGGCAGCCTTTGACAGTGTCATCGACCACTGCGCCCGGGAACTCAAACCCCATTCCCTTGCAACCTACTCCCGGGAACTTGCGGACGCCTTCAACCAGTTCTACCGCTTCGTGCCCGTGCTCATTGCCGAAGACGAAAAGGTCAGGGCTGCAAGGCTCGCCCTTGTGGACTGCGCGAGGATCGTTCTCGCAAACGCTCTTGACACTCTGGGTATCGGGGCTCCCGAATCAATGTGAGAGGAGAGGAGTTTTCTCTCCTCCGTTTCTTCTTTTGCTTTTCTGGTTTCCTGTTTATGTTTTTTTCATTGCCGGGGTTCTTTTGATTTCTGTTTTGGCATTTTCTTCTTTTCAATTCTCGCGTTCTTTTTTGTCTCGCTTTTTTGTCGATTATAATCGATGATCTTTTTCTTTTTGTCAATTATTATTGACGCTTTTCCGGGTTCTGTTTCTCTTGCGAAAAGCCTGAAAAACTTTATTTACTTTCAGGAAAGAAAATCGAAAGGAAAATATGCCTGGTGCGGAAAGGCCACCTCGTGCTGTAATTGGCAATCATTTTCAAAAATTAAATACTTATTCACTTTATATAATTATT
>JAQVBP010000245.1 GCA_028690255.1 Methanosarcinaceae archaeon | reverse complement strand
CTGTCATAACACATATGAGATTCAGATATAGTTCTCCAGATCTCCCTTGCTTTTTCAACATTTTTTATGATCCCGTCCCCCTCATAATAACAAAAACCAAGATCACACTTTGCCATCACAACTCCCAGCTCTGCTGCTTTCGTGTACCAATACACCGCTTTTTCCTGGTCTTTCCCCACCCCCTCACCATAATAATAGCGCCGCCCAAGATTGAATTGTGCCTTAGCATCTCCCTTCTTAGCTGCTTTGGTGTACCAGTATGCCGCTTTTTCCTGGTCTTTCCCCACCCCCTCACCATTGGCATAGCGCACCCCAAGATTGAATTGTGCCGTAGCATCTCCCTTCTCTGCTGCTTTGGTGTACCAGTATACTGCTTTTTCCTGGTCTTTCCCCACCCCCTCACCATTGGCATAGCACACCCCAAGATTGAATTGTGCCGTAGCATCTCCCTTCTCTGCTGCTTTGGTGTACCAGTATACCGCTTTTTCCTGGTCTTTCCCCACCCCTCTACCATTGGCATAGCACACCCCAAGATTGTTTTGTGCCGTAGCATCTCCCTTCTCTGCTGCTTTGGTGTACCAGTATACCGCTTTTTCCTGGTCTTTCCCCACCCCCTCACCATTGGCATAGCGCACCCCAAGCTTGAATTGTGCCGTAGCATCTCCCTTCTCTGCTGCTTTGGTGTACCAGTATACCGCTTTTTCCTGGTCTTTCCCCACCCCCTCACCATTGGCATAGCGCACCCCAAGATTGAATTGCGCAGATGCATTTCCCAGCTCTGCTGCTTTGGTGTACCAGTATACCGCTTTTTCTTGGTCTTTCCCCACTCCTCTACCATTGGCATAGCGCACCCCAAGCTTGAATTGTGCCGTAGCATCTCCCTTCTCTGCTGCTTTGGTGTACCAGTATACCGCTTTTTCCTGGTCTTTCCCCACCCCTCTACCATTGGCATAGCACACCCCAAGATTGTTTTGTGCATCTGCATTCCCCTGCTCTGCTGCTTTCGTGTACCAATACACCGCTTTTTCCTGGTCTTTCCCCACCCCTCTACCATTGGCATAGCGCACCCCAAGATTGAATTGCGCAGATGCATTTCCCAGCTCTGCTGCTTTGGTGTACCAGTATACCGCTTTTTCTTGGTCTTTCCCCACTCCTCTACCATTGGCATAGCACACCCCAAGATTGAATTGTGCCTTAGCATCTCCCTTCTTAGCTGCTTTGGTGTACCAGTATACCGCTTTTTCTTGGTCTTTCCCCACTCCTCTACCATTGGCATAGCACACCCCAAGATTGAATTGTGCCGTAGCATCTCCCTTCTCTGCTGCTTTCGTGTATCGCTCCACTGCTCGATTTTCCTTATTAAAAAAGCTAAATGCCATGTTTACACTTCACCACACTGAATGTTCCATTGTTCGTATCGCTCAAGCATAATTTTTGTCATTGGCGAGCGTATCTTCATAAAAGCCTCATAAAAATCATCATCCGCAAGAGGTCTCGTTGCCAAACTTCTTCTTTTCAGTTCATCAAATGACAGTTCAGCCATTTTATAGAGATCAGGATTCACCGTATGGATCATCGTCCATATCGCCTGCTGACAGAAGTTGGAAAGATCGCGTCCCGAATAGAGCAGCTCCACACACTTTTCGGAAATCCTGTCCAGAGATACTCCTGAGATGTCCATACCCTTTGTCTGGATCCTGATGATCTCCGTACACGCTTTCTGATCAGGAAGAGGAACATAGATCCTTCTTGGAAAACGGGACAAAACTGCCGTATCCAGATCCCACGGGGTATTTGTCGCTGCAAGAGTGAGGAGAAGCTGATCGCTTTTCTTGTCGGAAAGACCGTCCAATTCTGTAAGAAGGCTGGAGAGGACTTTGCGCGTTGCCTCGCTTGTCTCCCCGTCCCTTGACTGACTGAGAGCATCGAACTCATCAATGAAAACGATCGAGGGTGCGTTTTTCCGTGCCGAGGTGTAAAGAGCGGAGATGAGTTTTGAAGATTCACCGAAATATTTTGAGAGCACACTCTCCGATTTCACATCATAGAATGTTGCATCCAGACTTCCTGCAGACGCTGCCGCAAGAAGAGTTTTCCCGGTGCCCGGAGGTCCAAAGAGAAGGATACCCTTCCAGGGTTTGATGGACTCGGGTTTTTGGAGACCTGCGATCACGACCGTTTCCATCATCAATTGTTTAACAGAGTCCAGTCCGCCGATATCTGACCATGTTACTTTTGAAGAGGTGATGAGGGAGTTCGCTTTTTGCAGAAGGTCCTCACGCTCCTCTTCGGTCTCACTATTGTTTTTGGTCATCCCGGGAGTGATGGTGTTTTTGGCAGATGTTTTCTGTGTCTTTCCCTTGGAAACGGCATCCCATCTTCTTGCCTGTTCTTCGAGTTCTTTTCTCCGGGACACATTGATCTTTGCAAGCTCCTGATTGAGTATGGCGATCTCTCCAGCTTTTTCCCTGGAACCTTGGATGTCGTTTTTACTCTTGAGCTGATGATACTCTGCAGTTGTTTTTTTCAGTGCATCGTAAAGAGGGCCGCTTAGATCGATTTTCATTCCAGTTTCCTCCCGCAGTTGTTACAATACTTCTGATTGTTTTGGATCGTGGTCCCGCAATCCGGGCAGGTGTTTTTCTGAAAAATGCGCGAAAAAATGCTTGAGTGTTTTGTATTCCCGAATCTCTTTTCAGCAGATTTATTTTCATCAGATTTTTTGATGGCTGGTTCGACAGGG
>JAQVBP010000083.1 GCA_028690255.1 Methanosarcinaceae archaeon | reverse complement strand
AGAGATACAGGAAGAGATACAGGAAGGGGTGCAGAAAAAAGAATCCGGGTCTAAAACCCGAACCATTGGTGAAAATGAATCCAAAAAACCCGCCACCCGCACCCAGCGAGCCCGCATCCTGGCAGCAGGAGTAATGGCCAATTTCTTTGTGGCCTTCATAGCTTTCGCCCTTTTCTTCGGGCCTGTCCTCGGAGGGATCGCCCCCCTGAGTGACGCCATGATCGTCAATGTCAGTGAAGGATCTCCGGCCGACCTTGCGGGACTTGAAGCAAATATGGTCATCACCCGCATAGACGATACCAATATAAGCAACTCAAGAGAACTGCTTATTTACCTGGACGGAATCAAACCCGGAGACCCGGTGAAAATTCATGCCGCAAAGGACAGGCAGGTTTCGGCCTACGAACTGGAGGCCGGGGACCTCCTCGAAGACTGCCCGAGCGGCCTGAGTTTAACCGTGATAAAAGAGGGGCCCGCGGAGCTTGCAGGCCTTGAAGACGGAATGCTGATGGTCCGAATCGATGACACGGAAATCCGGAGCGAGGCAGACTTCGTTGCCTTCATGGCCACAACAAAGGCCAACCAGACTATCCGCATCGAACTTTACCCCCAGGAAGGCTACAGCGGAGAACTTACGGAAAACGGGACCGTTCTCTTCGATGTACCCCTGGCCTCACATCCGCAATCCGAAGGTAAGGGCTTCCTTGGTATCCCCCTCGGAACCGGTGGCGTCATCAAATGCCAGATGTTCGGGATGGCGATAGGAGAGTATCCCGCAAAACTCTATCTTGAGACCCTCAAAAAGATCCCCTCCATGCTGGACGGACCTACGGGCTGGCTGATCCTTTTCGGACTTCCCATCATAGGCCTGGCAGGCGAAGGCTTCCGGGGTTTTTCCGGTATGATCCTTCCGTTCTACCAGCCCACGGGCTGGGCCGAACCCTTCGGAATCGGGATCTTCTGGATTGCAAATACCCTGCTCTGGGTTGGGTGGCTGAACTTTTACGTAGGCCTTTTCAACTGTCTGCCCGCAATCCCGCTGGACGGAGGACACGTGTTCAGAGACTATACCTATTCCCTGATATACAGGCTTACCGGGAATGAAAATACCTCGAGCAGACTCTCGAGTTCCATTGCCGCAAGCTTTACGCTCCTGATTATGGTCTCGTTTATTTTCATGATAATCGGGCCTTTTGTGGGGCAATGGTTGCAGTAAAACGACCGAGAATTTCTTGCGGGAAAAACGATTTGGAGGCCTAAAGGGACGGAGAACTTCCTTTCTCCGGTTTAATCCCTTTCTTCGGATTATCTCCTTCCCCGGCTTAATCCCTCACTCCTATTCCGGGTCCGGGTTTCAGATTCAACTTAGCTTTTATCGGGGCCCTGGAAAGGGAAAGAGGCCTCCGCAAATTATTCAATATAAGGAAATTTGCCCGCCTTTCAAGGCATTTAAATATATTTAAAAAGATTTCAAGTGATTTAAAGTGATTTAAAGTGAGTTCAAGTGAGTTCAAGTGAGTTCAAGTGAGTTCAAGTGAGTTCAAGTGAGTTCAAGTGAGTTCGAGTGAGTTCAAGTGATTTTAAGTGATTTTAAGGCATTAAAAAGCATTTTAATGTATTTCATAGTATTAAAATACATTTAAATGTATTTAAAAGCATTACAAGGTATTTTTCAGCAATAATCCCATAAATCCCTTAATTTGTAAAAATCTTAATTAACGCTTAAAACAATCCCGGAAAAAAGGTAAAATGGATTTTTAACATAATGGGGTTCAAACATGCTTCCCTCCGGAAAAAGAAGGACTTCAAGCTCGAAAAAATTCAGGAAAATGGTACACAAAAAAGTTCATCGGACATACAGAGGCCTTGCTCTTTTATTATTGATAATCTATATCCTTTCCTTTGAATACCTGATGCTTCTGGAAAACCAGCCCGAACACGCAAATCCCATCACGGCCATCTACTGGGCTACCACCACCATCGCGACCGTGGGCTACGGGGACGTGGTTTTCAATTCCCTGACCGGACAGCTTTTTTCCATTCTCGTGCAGGTCGTGGGCATTATCCTTATTTCGGGCTTTCTTGTGACATACATTATAATGCCCAGGCTTGATCGTGTCCTCATGGTCAGGCTTCCCCGAAAGGTCCCTTCGAGCATGAAAGATCATATAATTATCAGTGGATATAATCAGCTTGTGGAAACCCTGATAGATGAACTGGCCGAACAGGAGATTCTTTTCGTAATAGTCGATGATGACGCCGAGCTTATCAAGGAACTTGAATACAAAGACACCCCTTGTGTGTATGGGGCCCCGAGTGACAGACAGACCCTGATCAACGCGAATATCGAGAAGGCCAGGGTGCTCATCACAAACATGTCCGATGAAAGAAACGCAAATATAGCGCTGACCGCCAAAGAATTTGAAAATGTAAAGATCATTGCGATTGTCGAGGACATGGCCAATTCCAAATACCTAAAATACGCAGGTGCTGACACCGTTGTCTCACCCAAATCCATGTTCGGACAGCATATCGGAAAAAAAGCGGTGGACAGGCTTGTCAGCCGGGTCACAGGAGCCACGGAGGTCTTTGAAGGGATCCATATCACGGAGTTTCCCATCTACCTGAAAAGCCCCCTTCTGGGAAAGACCCTGAAGGAGATTTCCGGCCAGAGCTTAACCGGGGCCCGTATCGTGGGAATCTGGAAAAGCGGAACCCTCTCCTTTAACCCGAAAGAAGAGGACGTTATCAAGGATAATTCGGTCCTGCTTGCAGTGGGGACTCCGGAACAGCTTTCAAGATTGAAGAAGCTGACGCATTGAGAACTGACCGAATCGGGGCAGGGTCAGATGAAGATACTTATATAAGTCATAGAGTAATCTGGTTTAAAAGTTTGGTAAATCTGGCTTAACAGGCCCGGAGTGGAAAAAATGGAAGCAAAAGGACATCTGGTTGTACTCGGATACGGGGATGTCGGGAAGAGCGTAATCAAGGTACTCAAAAACGGGACTTTCCGTTTTGTTGTAGTTGATTCAAACGAAAAGGTTTTCGAAGCCGTGGACTTCGAACACATCGTAGGCAATGGAGCGGACGAGGATGTACTCATTGCCGCAGGCGTGAAGACCGCTTCATTTATTTTTGTGGTTCTGAACGACGATACGAACGTCATTTTCGCAACCCTTATAGCAAGAAGCCTGAACCCCGACTCGACCATCGTTGCCAGGGCTAATTCCGTAAAGTCCATTGACAAAATCTACAGGGCAGGGGCCGATTACGTGGGATCCCTCTCGATAGTGGCAGGACAGATGCTGGCCAAGATGACTGCAAACTGCGTGGGCAAGAGCTGTGAAATCGATGAGGACATAATGCTCTACGAGGGCATAGAAATCGAAAAACACCACATTGAAAAAGGCTCTCCTCTTGCGGGCAGATCCGTAGAATATTTAAACCTTGAAAATTCAATCGGCTGCACCATAATCGGGATAGAACGAGGAGGACTTGTTATGACCCGAATTTCCAAAAAAACCCTGATCAAGGAAAGAGATATTGTAGCGATCGTGGGAAGCAGGAAACAGATCTCCGAGTTTAAGAAAAAATATGTTGAATAAAAATCAGGTCAAATTATTTATAATTCCTAATGTGTCTGGGTTTACACCTCAAGTGCATAACTACCAAGTTTTGTGCGTAACTGCCAAGTTTTGTGCGTAACTGCCAAGTTTTAATAGAGTATCTATTCAGCCACGCTGTATAAGGATCTTTCGAAGTCCTGAAAATGTCCGAGGTATGGGAGCCTGAAAGAACAATTTGAAAAGATGTGAACTTACTCTGGTCTTTTCTGACCTGATAAGGACTTTCCGGGCCGCAGACTGGATATCCTGAAGGAATAGATAGGAGAAACAGGGAAAAAACCCTGCTATATGAAGGGAGTTTAAAAATACTTAATGTTCAGCAAGTTCTTTTGCATTCAGCAGGTTCCTTTCAAAGTTAAGAACCTTCCTGACGAGTATCTTTTTTGATCCAAACCACAGTTCCTCATTCTCCGGGTAGTTTTCCATTATGTATTTGGAAAGTTCAGGCATGTCCATATCATCAAGTTTCCTTTTGAGCTGGTTAAAATCTTCCATTATCACACACCATTGTACAATATCAATTATCCATATTTTATAATATATTTAGAAGTTGAGGTAAACCCTGGTTGAAAACTATAGTAATTATTATAATATCCAATATATAAGGATAGAGTTTACCTTAATATTTCTTTTAGCAGCACATTATTATAATTTGTACGCATCGTAATTTATACTCAACTTCATATATATTCTAGGACTTACGCAGTTGAACAAAAAACCAGTAGCATGAAACATCAAACTGTCTAAAGCACAATATCCATCGCAAGCTCTCATGTACCTGGTTTTACATCTCAAGTGCGTAACTCCTAATATTCATAAAAATTGTGCTTTTCTGTAAAAATCCAGGATGTGTTTCACCATTCACTCTACTGCAGACATGCACCGAGACAGTAATAATGATAATAACTGGATGGAACGATTCATTTCAGAGAGCCATAATCCTATTCTCAGAGTAAGAAATAACGGAAAAATCATCTCCGCAAACCGGGCCAGCACCCCTTTACTTGAAGAATGGAGGGGCTTCAGTGAAGGAAAACTTCACGAAAACTTTAATGAGAATTTTTACGAACTTCCAGTAAATGTCACTAAAATTGTCCAGAAGGTAGCCTTTGAGTCCCGGCCCAATACCCTTGAAATTGAAGCAGGAGGTAGGCTGTACTCTCTTGCGTTTACCCCTTTAGCTGAGACTGTGGTAATCTCCGCTTCGGATATAACGGCTTTGAGGCGAACGGAAACAAAACTGAAGATATGGGAAAAACAGAATGAAGCCCTCTTCAGATTGGGGGAACTGACCCTTTCCCCTATCAGCCTTCAGAGTCTTCTGGATGAGTCCGTTTTGCTTGTTGCCTCCACCCTTGGGGTTGAATACTGCAAAATTCTCAAAATTCTACCTGACGGGGATTTTCTTCTTCAGGCGGGAGCCGGCCGGAAGGTGGCTTTCGGGAAAAAAATCCCCATGCACAGAGAAACTTATTCCCGGGCCTGTTGCACCTTATATTCAGTCAAATTCGGAGGGGGGGGACCTGGGGGTACGGAGGCTATAGCAAAAGGCCTTTTCTTCGGACCCGATTTTGTCAGGAAAAGCGGATTTGTCAGTGGGATAAGTGTTACCATAAAGTGTGAAAAGAAGCCCTACGGAGTAATAACAGTCCACAGCAGGGAAAAAAAGGAATTTACAAAAGAAGACGTTTATTTCCTTAATTCGATTGCTGCCTTGATTTCGGAAACCATTGAGCGGAGGAAAGGGGAAAAAGCTCTTCTGGACAAGGTAAATTTTCTGGAAACCCTCCTTAATGCCATTCCGACCCCCGTTTTTTATAAAGACAGCAAAGGCATTTATCAGGGTTGTAATGAACTCTTTGCAGAGCAGATTCTGGGTTACCCCAGGGAAGAGGTCCTGGGCCATCCCCTGGAACAGCTTTCGGAAGTGGTTCACAAAGACCTGGGGGAGATTTATAGACAAATGGACCGGAAACTGTTGAAAGAGGGGAGGACCCTGTTTTACGAATCAAAGGTTATGTGCGCCGACGGGCTGAGGCGGGACTTTATGTTCAGTAAAGCCGCTTATGGGGAAGTTTCAGGCAGGGGACTTGTGGGGGTGATGCAGGATATCACCGAACGTAAAGCAGCCGAGGAAGCCCTTGCAAAAAACGAGGAAATACGTAAAAGAGAAATCCACCACCGCATAAAAAACAACCTGCAGGTGGTCTCTTCTCTCCTCTCCCTGCAGTCTGAGAAATTTGAAGATGAAAAGGTTGTTGCAGCCTTCAGGGAAAGTGAGCAGCGTGTCATATCTATGGCCCTTATCCACGAAGAACTGTACAGGTCCGAAGACGCGGAGTCTATTGATTTTTCCGCCTATCTTAAAAAATTAGCAGCGGACCTGCTCAGGTCATATAAGGTGGGATATGAGGAAATCCGGCTGCTTCTGGATGTGGAAGACATCTCTTTAGGAATTGATACCGCAGTTCCGCTCGGAATCATTGTAAATGAACTCTTTTCCAATTCTCTGAAATACGCTTTTCCCGAAGGAGTAAACGGGGAAATTTATGTAGGACTCAGGAAAAGGAAGGCTGAAGAATATGAAAATACCGGAGAAAAGGAAAGCTTCACCCTGACTTTTTCGGATAACGGGATAGGCCTCCCGGAAAAACCCGACCCGGGAGAAAACGGGGACAAGGGTGAGGGCGAAAACGGAGAAGGGGATGGTGAGGGCTCCCTGGGCCTGAAGCTGATAAATGCTCTTGTGGTTCAGCTTGAAGGCTGTATCGAAATTGAAAGAGATGGGGGCACGAAATATATTATCAGGTTTAAGGACGTAGGATAAATGCGGACATTGCTCAGTATCGCTTCTTTACTTTTCCTTTTTACAGCTTTCCCAAAAACCTGCGTTGCCTCATTACACAACTTATTTCTATAGGCAGTTGGAAGTAATTCATGTCAACTACCCCTTCCTCTAACCCTTCGCCTAACGGCTCAAGTTTTTGAGAAAGGGGAATTGCAGAGGTATCTTGAATGTTAATAGGAATTGATGTTGGGGGCACTACCACCGATGCGGTGCTCATCCACGATGGAAAGGTAAAGAGCAGCGCAAAGGTCCCTACCGAGCCCCAGAACCTCCTTAAATCCCTGCTTTCTGCCCTGGATGCGGTAAGCCGGGACGTCTCTCCGGAAAAGCTCAAAAGGGTCGTTTTCAGCACGACCGTAATAACCAACCTTATTGCCGAGGGCAAGACCGATCCTGTTGCCCTCCTGCTCATCCCGGGCCCTGGCATGAATCCGGCAGGATATGATTTCCCAAACCGTTTTGTCCTGAAAGGGGCCGTGGACTATCGGGGCCGGGAAATCCGGGACCTTGACGAAAAGGAGATTCTGGAGACAGCGGCACGCATAAGAGAAGAGGGCATATCGAGAGTTGCCGTGGTCTCCAAGTTCTGCCAGCGCAACCCGGTCCAGGAACTGCGAGTCAGGGAACTTGTCGAAGAGGCACTTCCGGGATCAAAAGTGGAACTCGGACACAGGGTCAGCGGGAAACTGAACTTTCCCAGACGCATTGCGACAACCATGCTTTCGGCCGCAACAAAAGAGCAGTACCTGGCCTTTTTAAACGAGATCCTGAAGGCCCTTTCCGAGCGTAATATCAAAGCTCCCGTCTACATACTGAAAGCTGACGGGGGAACCCTGCCTCTGGAAAAGTCAAGCTCTCTTCCGGTCGAGACAATTTTTTCAGGCCCCGCGGCAAGCACCATGGGGGCCCTTGCTCTTACTTCCGAAGGGGAAAGTTCTATAGTCGCGGACATCGGAGGGACCACCACGGACCTGGCTCTTATCCTTTCCGGAAAACCCCTGATTGCCTCGAAAGGAGCAAAACTTCCCCCCTACCTCACCCATGTCAGGGCTTTTGCGGTCCGTTCTCTGCCCGTGGGGGGAGACAGTGCCGTCCGGGTCGTTGAAAATGAGTCCAGGCTCAGGATCGACGCAGGGGTAGGAGGAGAAACAGGAATCGAAGCAGAGATCGAAACCGGAACTGAAACGGGGGCCGAAGAAGGACAGAAGAAAATAAGCGTGGGGCCCGACAGGGCAGGCCCGGCTTATTGCCTGGGGGGACCGGAAACCACTCCGACCGATGCTCTCCGGGTGCTGGGCTTGAGTGAGATAGGAGACCTTGCCCTTGCAGAAGAAGCGGTTGCCAGAGTGGGCTCCGGACTCGGAAAAACGGGGAAGGAAACTGCTGAGCTCATTCTGGACATGGCTTCGGGACTTGTAGCAAGCGCTGTCAGGGATATGTTTCTGGAGTGGGAGCAGGAACCTGCTTACCGCATCTGGGAAGTTTTGCAGGAAAAGAAGGCAATGCCCAAAAAAGTTATCGGGGTCGGAGGCGGGGCCAGGGGCCTGATCGAAAGGGTTGCCGAAAAGCTCGGAGCCGAAGCTTTAATTCCGGAACATGCGGAAGTCGGAAACGCCATGGGGGCTGCGCTTGCCAGGCCGACCCTCACCCTGAACCTGCACGTGGACACCGAAAGGAAGGAGTATTCGGTGGCTGAGGAGGGGGGCATTGTCAGGCTCCATACTACCGATATAAAAAACATAAACAATATGCGTTCCGGGGAAGCCGAGGCCCTTGCCGCAAAACTTCTCAGGGCCCGGGCCGAAAGCTTCGGGATTTCCGAGTATGCGGGCGAAGCCGAGCTTACCGGGAGCGAGGTCTTCAATATGGTCCGAAACTGGTCCACGGTGGGCCGGCTCTTTGACGTGAGCATGCAGATCCCGGCAGGGCTGATTCCGGAATGGAAGCGGGGTGGAAAGGCATGAAGTTCGGGCTCGGAAAAATAAAGGGGGCCCTTAAAGGCGGACCCGGGGGTGCAGAAGATAGGACAGCCTTAGAGCAGGAAGCGGCGGAGCAGGCTGGAGCAGAGGTGAAAAAGGGCATGAAGGCAGAAGAAAGCAGAACAGGAATAAAAAGCGGAATGGAAAACGAGACCTCCAGGGATAAACCGAAGAGACAGGCCAGGAGGTTCAGGCTCCAGGAAGAAAGAGGAGATGGAGAAGGAAAAGAAGGAGACGAAGGGAAAGAAGGGGAAGAAAGAAATGGAGGGAAAACCGGCCTGGTCTTTTTTCCGGCCTTTGACTGGGCGATCTCTCCTACACATCCCGAAAGGGAAGAACGTCTCCTCTATACGCGGGACCAGATTTTCGAGGAGGGATTGATGGACCTGCCGGAGATTGCGGAGTACAAGCCCAGGCTTGCCGAGTATAAAGACGTTGCCAGAGTCCATTTTTGCGTCCCGGACGTCCCGGCGCAGGCCACTACTCCGCACCTGATTTCCGCGGGAAGCGGGCTTGTCCTGGCCGATGCCCTCATGGCCGGGGAGATTAAAAATGCTTTTTCCCTTGCCAGGCCCCCGGGGCACCATTCCATGCGGGTGGCCCACGGGAACCGGGGGTTTTGCAATATCAACAACGAGGCCATCCTGGTCGAGTACCTGAGGAAAAAGTACGGGATACGGAAAATCGCCATCGTGGACACCGACGTTCACCACGGGGACGGAACGCAGGAAATCTTCTACCACGACCCGGACGTGCTTTTCATATCCTTTCACCAGGACGGGAGGACGCTTTACCCGGGCTCGGGTTTCATGGACGAGCTCGGAGGGCCAAAAGCTCTTGCGAGGACAATTAACATCCCGCTTCCCCCGGCCACCCCGGACGAGGGTATCCACCACGTCCTGGACGAGCTCGTGCTCCCGATCCTTAAAGATTTCCGGCCCGAGCTTATCATGAACTCCGCAGGCCAGGACAATCACTACACAGACCCCCTCGCAAACATGCGTTTTTCGGCCCGGGGCTACGCGAAGCTGAACGAGAAACTTGCTCCCGATATCGCGGTCCTGGAAGGAGGATACGCAATCGAGAGTGCCCTTCCCTACGTAAACACCGGGATTATCCTGGCCATGGCGGGCCTTGACTATTCCCACGTGCTTGAGCCGGACTTTACCCCCGGCATGTTCGTGCAGGCCTCAAGGGACCGGCAGGTGCTTGACGAAATCATTTCAACCCAGCTTGAGAACTGGGCCAACCGGGACTTCCTGACAGAAGAAGCTCTTGCAAGATACGGGGACTTTTACCGGCATAAAAAGAGCATTTTTTATGACACCGACATGATTCAGGAGGCTCAGGAAGAAAGTGTCAGGATGTGCCCGAAATGCCCCGGTTACATGACCATTGATTCCACAGGCCAGCACAGGCACCGGTCCACAAAGATTTTCGGGGTCTCGGTCCCGATCTACGCCTGTAAGGAATGTCAGCAGGAGGCCCGGGAAGAATACCGGAGCAAACTCCATGATATCAGGTATGATTATATTTACCTGCAGGACAAGAAGGCGGACCGGTACAGTTCATATAATGTGAAGACAGGGCAGGAAACCCTTCTTTGAGGGGCTCTTTATATAACGCAGCGTAAAACCCCTGAGTCTTTAGCTCAGGGGATATAAAAGCGTCCGCGTTCCAATTTTGGATTTGATTCCGGAACGATTGATATATATTCAGTATATTTTCCCGTCAGGTATGGATTGTGACATCAGGTTCCTTCGGGAATCGGTCGAAGGAAGCAGGTCGGTCTTTAGCCGGGCGGTAGTTCACGGTCAGGTAGCAAAATTCTTGAATCGGTTTGCTTTCAGGAATTCAGAGCGGGGTTTGAATCAGAGTATATAAAGTCCCGGCGTACTCACCGGCCGCAGGCCGGGCTTTTCATGGCTGAAATGAAAAATAGATCTCTCAAAAGCACATGCATGTTTTTTGAAATTTGTTGTGTCAGCAGGCCAGGTAAAGGGGACCTTCTACAAGTGATTTGTTTTCGTTTGAAAGGCCAGGCGTTTTTTAGCGTGTGCTCTGTCTTTATTTTCATTTCGAAAAGCCCGGCCTCCTTCGTCGGCCGTTGAGAGCGCCGGGATTGAAAAGCGATTCAACAAAAAGTTCCTGGTCCACTGAAAATCCGATTTCTCATTTTTCCTGCCCCGGGTCAACAAAAAAAAGTTTCCTTTTATAATCCGCTTGAGTGAGCGCAGCGAGCGAAACGGATACCGTGCTATTGCGATTTCATCGCAACTCCCAGGAAATCTTCGATTTCCTGTGATCCCGAAGAGGAACTCGGGGTTAGAAGCTATTTTTAACTATCAGGCCTCATGTTAATTGGGGTCGCCTTAAAAAGCAAATACACCATTGTTTTCTTTTAATTCATAATTAACCGATCAGCCGTGCTCATATGCAAACCACCGAAACAGCCAAAACCGAAAAAACAACCGAAGCCGAAGAAGCCAAAGCCACTGAAACCTTTGAGCAGCACGCCGCGGAATATGATGCCTGGTACGACCGGAACAGGCCGGTCTACACCTCCGAACTGCTGGCCCTGAAAAAGTTCCTGCCCGAAAGTCTCAAAGGCCTGAAGACTCTGGAAATAGGAGTCGGGACTGGTAGATTTACCCTCCCTCTGGGAATCGGGCTGGGGCTTGACCCGGCCAGGCCCATGCTGGAGCTTGCGAAAAAACGGGGAATCGAGGTTTTACTGGGGGTGGCCGAAACTCTGCCTTTCAAACCCGGAACTTTTGACCTTGTGCTTATCGTTACCGCAATTGCTTTTTTCAGGTGCCCCCCTGGAAGTTTGAAAGAGATTTCCAGAATCCTGAAACCCGGCGGGCAGGTTGTAATCGGAATGCTTGACAGGGAAAGCCCGCTCGGACAGCACTATGAATCAAAGAAAAGGAAGAATGGATTTTCTTCGGGGGCGAATTTTCTGGCTGCGGCTGAAGTTGAGGCCTATCTCTGGAAACTCGGATTTGAGAGGCTTGAGAGCTGCCAGACCCTTTCCGGGATCCCGGAAGAGATGAATACGATTGAAAGGGCCTGGCCGGGCACGGGAAAAGGGGGATTTGCCGTACTTTCCGCCTGGAAGGGGCGGAGAAATCAACGAATCCAACTGTCTCTGCCTGAAGTTTCTTCAAAAAGCCGGGCCTTCGGGCGAAAGTTTTAGGTCAACTACCCCACGCTAAAGAAGCTGTCCGACGATTCATTTTCAGGGTAAAAACAGGTAAAAAAGAAGGCATATTAAGCCTTTGAATCTGAAAAGAAGGAATTCAAATATTACTGTTGGTAATTGTCGGACAGCCTGTAAAGCAATGGGGCTTGTATAAGCCCTGGTTGATCAGCCTAAGTCTTAATTGACTACGTTGGAAATGTCATGATACCTGCGAATGCTTCCTCAGTTTGCAGCTCTATCGTGTAGTATTAAAAGTCCTGAGAGGTAGGGACGGTGTGCTACGCATGACAAGCGTTTCCAACATTGGCGAGGGGAGACAATTTAAAAATTGCGTTACCTGCTGCGGGAATTCGTTTCCAATGCAGAGTGGAGAAATCCATTATGATTTTTGTACTGAACAGAAACAAAGAGCCGTTAAGTCCCTGCCATGAAGCAGTTGCAAGAAAATTACTTAAAGCGGGAAAAGCGGTTATTCACAAAAAATATCCCTTTACAATTCGACTTAAAGAGCTAAAAGAGTCTAAGGACAATTTGGCTTTTAGACTGAAAATAGATTACGGAAGCCGTCACACGGGTTTTGCTATTCTGAAAGGCTCAAATGTTGTCTGGGTTGCACAGTTGCACCACAAAACAGGCATAAAAAAGAATATGGATAGCAGAAGATCAATGCGGAGAACACGACGAAATCGAAACACCCGTTATCGAAAACCAAGGTTCATGAACCGGAAAAGGCGGGAAGGCTGGCTGCCTCCGTCTCTGCAAAGCCGTGTAGATAACATTGAAAATTGGGTCGAAAGGCTCAGGAAACTCTGCCCTCTGACTCATATTTCCTATGAAAACTGCAAGTTTGATACTCAACTCATGCAAAACCCTGAGATAAGTG
>JAQVBP010000244.1 GCA_028690255.1 Methanosarcinaceae archaeon | reverse complement strand
TTACAAAAGTTAATTACAAAAGTTAATTACAAAAGTTAATTACAAAAGTTAATTACAAAAGTTAATTACAAAAGTTAATTACAAAAGTTAATTACAAAAGTTAATTACAAAAGTTAATTACAAAAGTGTTTTTCCCATGCCAAATGGGTTTTCTCCTGCTCCCTGTGCCCTAATAAGGATCAGGAAATGTTTAACTCCTCAGCAGAATACCCCTTCCTTGACAGTTCCGTTTGCCGAAAATGGCAGGGAGGGGATTAATACGTCAAGACTCTTGCCGCTTCTTCTGTTGATTTTTTTGACAAATATATTTGTAGGTTTCTTCCCTTACTGTTCGCTTTTGCTCGAGAACTTGACATCTCCTTTTTCGATCAGGAGTTTGAGGTCTTCCAGGCTCATGCGGGCGTTTTTCTGAAGTTTCTCTTTTGCGTTGCTGTGTTTCTGGCTTACATTTTTCTCGTCTTTCGTAAGCTGGATATCCTTGAGCTTTTCGAGATATTCGTTGAGTTCTTCCCGGGTGCTGTCAATCGCTTTCTTCAGGGGGTCAATCTTTTCTTTGATTGTATGGATGTTTGAATACCGATCCGTTAGCTGGGCGTGATACATATTAGCTTCTTTTCGGATCTCATCGGCAGCTTTGAAATTTTCAAGCATTTCAACATGGTAGGCCTGAGATTCTTCGGAAAGGTCCCGGATTTTTTCGTGAATTTCGTCCCCTTCACTGTGGATTTCCTTTGACTCCTCATAGTTATCCTGGATTTTTGCATGGATTTCATTTGCTTTCCTTGCGGCATCCAGGCGATTTGTGATATCGATTAATTTTTCGTATATCTTGATTTCCACAGCAAGGGGCAGTTCCTTGTTCAGGAAAGCCTCAAGTTCGGTGGCATAGGCTTTTGAAAGGGACTCGAAACTCCCGTGGGATAATTTGTTGAATTCGTCCCGCTTTTCCTTGAGTTCCGAGATTCCTGAAAAGAGCTTCTGGGTTTCGGCATTTACGGCACTGCGCTTTCCCTTGTACTCCGAGATTTTCCTGTTTACTACATCTCTTTTTTTCTTGAGTTCCTGGGCCTCTGTGACCTTCTCCTTGACCTGTTTATTCAGAACATCCCGCTTTTCCTTCAGCTCGTCGATGTCAGTCCTGTGCATTTTCAGTTCTTTGAAGATGGAACTCAACTGTCTTTCGCTTCTTTCTATTTTGCTCCTGAGATCATTCACCTTGTTCTTCAGGTCTCGCTCATTGAGCATTGAAAGATCGGCCGTTGCAATTTCCGGTTTTGAAACGTCATCCATATATCCATCACCTGGGCTTATCTCGGGTATTTTTATTAACTTTTCAGTTTTTCCCAGTGTTTCAGGGCTTCTTCATGGCTTTTGACTTTGGTAGCCAGCAATTTGTGCTGGGGTCTGCCCTGTGACAGTTCTTTGTTTTTACTGTCATAGTCTTCATTCAGCTGCTTTTCGGATTCCTCTATGCTTACAAACTCCATGTGGGAGTTTCTCGCTTCCCTGATTTTTGTAGCAATTTGCATGAAAGTCTCTTCATCCATTCCCGCATCCGGGGCCACTTTATGCAGGAAGTCCAGAAACTTATCCGCAATTTCTTTTTCCTCTTCCGGTTGTATCTGGCCCTTAAGCTTTTTTATTTCTTCCTGTATTTTTCCCATCGTTTTTGCTTCCATTTTCTGGAAGACTTCCTTTTCAAGGAGCTCTTCAGCCTGATGGTATAATTGCAGTCGTTTTTCCATCAAAACCTCTTTCCTTTCAAGAATCTGGGTCTTTGAGTCCTTCGAGTTTTTGACATCCCCTTCAATCTGGTTCAGATGTCTGTCCAGCTTCTCGAATTCTTCTCTGTACTCTTCCAGAAAGCGCCTGTGCTTCTGTACCACTCCAGCTATCAGCTCCCCGGGTGCAAATATCTTGACCCCGGGATCGTTGTTACTCTCGCTCACGGTATCACTTTTTATGTTTATTTTTATTTGGTATACGGATTATATTATAGTATCAAGGTGCCAGAATTCTTTAACTAATCTCGAATGAAGATTTAAAGTCCTGAAGGCCCTGAAGATCGGTAAGACAAAAAATTGAAAGCCAGTTTAACCATTTCCGTGTTTTTCCGTTGTTATGAAATTTGAGATGATTTATAAAGAACATTACGCTCTTGACTATAATAATATGTATGTTATGATGGGTCTGTTATTCTGTAGTACGGTGATTTCAAGGTACTTTCAAAAATTTGAACTATTAAGGTATTGTCGCGTCAATAACCAAATATTGAATGATTCTGAATGACTGTAATCTATTTTATATGACATTATCTGGTTGGCATGACAGTAGGTCCATATGATAAGGCTATTATCGTAATAATGGGGTAGTTATAATGATTTACTTTTCATTCATACCCTAAAAATCTGAGCATGAGCTACTTCCCCTATAAGGATCGCGGTGTCTGGGTCGATAAGTCCGTTTTTTACAGCACATTGAACAGTCCGTTCTCCGAAGAGATTTGCCGTGGTGGCTTTTTCGAGATTTGCAATGAGCTCCTGTTCGGTAACAATTTCTCCCTCATAAAAAGCCCTGCTTATTTCCACAACTGCATTCCCGTGTTTTATCTTTTTTCCGAGCAATTCCCTATCGCAGGCAGCGACCAGAAAATTTCTCCCGTTTTCATAAATTTTCATGTACATATTTGACACTTTTACTATTTACAAATTAATTGTTATTCTTTATTTATCAGATCCCGGATAACCATCCTTTTGAAT
>JAQVBP010000243.1 GCA_028690255.1 Methanosarcinaceae archaeon | reverse complement strand
CCAGCAATTCGAGATAATCTGCGGGGCCCTTCTTACCCAGAATACGAGCTGGCCCCAGGTAGAAAAGGCCCTTCTGAATTTAAAAGAGTTAAACGCCCTTTCTCCCGAAGGCCTCCTTTTCCTTGACCCGGAGAGCTTAAAAAAAGCCATTCAGCCTGCCGGTTACTATAAACAGAAAGCCGAACGCCTTGGGCCCCTTGCGGCCTGGTTTTCAACCCTCGGAAAAAGGACCCCGAGCCGGGAAGAACTCCTATCTTTGAAAGGTATCGGGCCCGAGACCGCGGACTCAATTCTCCTTTACGCCTTTGGTCAACCTTCTTTTGTTGTTGATGCCTATACCAGAAGAATCCTGGTCAATCTGGGGCTAACTTCGGAAAGAGCAAAATACGAGGAAATCAAAACCCTTTTTGAAGAAAACCTTCCGGAAAAAGTGGACCTGTATCAGGAGTATCATGCCCTCCTGGTAGAACACGCCAAGAGATATTATCGGAAGAAAGAAGAATACGGGAACTGTCCGCTTTTGGAGTTTATAAGGGAATAAAATAGTATAGTATAATAATATATAAATCGATATCCATAAAAAGGAATGAGAATTACACAGGGCCTGAAAGTTGACGGCATTCTTATCATTGACTGAAGTCACGAGCATCCTGCCTGAGTGGTTCTGAAAAACAGGAGATAAAAATGGAACAATTTCCATCAACAAACCCGAATCCCGTCTTCCGTGTGGGAGGGGATGGGATAATTCTTTATTCGAACAGGGCAGGCGAAACCTTGCTGCGGGCATGGAATGTGGGAATAGGAGCACATCTGCCGCCATCTTTAGAAAACTTTGTGCAAAAGGTATTTTTCCGAAACGTGTCAAAAAAGCTGGAAATCAAAGTGAAAGACAGGATATACCTGGTCTCGTTTCACCCCCTGCTCAAAGAGGGGTATGTAAACATTTACGGATTTGATATAAGCGCTCAGAAAGGGCTGGAAGAAAAACTTAGAAAAAAAGAAAAGCAGTACGATGTACTCCATAAAATCGGGAGAATGGCCCTTACCTATGAAAGCCTCCAGGCCTTTATGGACAAAAGCGTAAAACTGGTCGCCCGGACCCTTGAGCTCGAATACTGTAAGATCCTGGAACTTCTGCCTGACGGAAACTTCCTGCTCAGGGCCGGAGTGGGCTGGAAACCCGGGTATGTGGGAAAATATATCATTGAAGGAAAAAAAGAGTCTCAGGCAGGATATACCTTACTTTCAAATTCTTCCGTGCTTGTGGAAAATTTTGAAGACGAAACCCGTTTCAGAGCCCCTTTTTTTCTGAAAGAACACGACGTAGTCAGCGGGATGAGCGTTATCATAGGCAGCGTGGAAAAGCCCTATGGGGTGCTGGGAGCCCACAGCACGAAAAAAAGAAAGTTTACTGAGGAGGATACCTACTTCCTTAACTCGGTGGCTTTTCTGATTGCCGGGGTAATAGAGCACCGGCAGACAGAAGAAAAACTGATGCTGTACAGAGGGCACCTTGAAGAACTGGTTAAAGAAAGGACCTCCGAACTTACGAAAACGAATAAACAGCTCTTTCTGGAAGTTGCCGGGCGCAAAGAGGTGGAAAAAGAACTCCAGAATAATATAAATTTTCTGGAAACGTTTCTTGATGCGATACCTTCCCCCGTATTTTACCGAGATCTGGACTATGTTTACCAGACCTGCAATGAAATGTTTTCCAGCTTTATTTTGGGGCTCACCAAAGAAGAAGTCATAGGAAAGTCCATGTATGACTTTAAGGACCAGTTTCCTGATGAAATGGTCCGCATCTCCGAACATTATGACAGATTGCTCCTTAAAGATGGAATAAGCCAGCCTCATGAAGTACGGATCAGATGTGCTGACGGCAAGGTAAGAGATTTTCTCATACACAAAGCCAGGTACAGCAATGTGTCCGGAGAGGTAATCGGAATTGTGGGTATATTACTTGATATTACGGAGCGAAAAAAGGCCGAAAAAGCCCTTCAGGAAACCGAGAACCTCCGCAAAAAGGAAATTCACCACAGGATTAAAAACAACCTCCAGGTAATCTCTTCCCTCCTTAGCCTCCAGGCCGAACAGTTCAGCGATGAGAAAGTTATTGAGGCCTTTGAGGAAAGCAAGAGCCGCGTTATATCAATGTCTCTGATCCACGAGGAACTTTATAAAACAGAAGGTGCGGAATCCCTTGATTTTACATCCTATCTCCGAAGACTGGCAACTGATCTCCTCAGGTCTTACAAAGTGGGAGGAGAGGATATCCGCCTGAAACTGGGACTCGAAAAAGTATTTCTTGGAATGGACACCGCAATTCCGCTCGGGATAATTGTCAATGAACTTATATCCAACTCCTTAAAACACGCTTTTCCGGAAGGAAAAAGCGGAGAAATTCGAATCGAACTCCACCGGGAAAAGAATTCCGAAAAACCCCGAATTATGTTAATTGTCTCGGATAATGGAAAGGGCCTGCCGGAATCCATTGATTTCAGAAACACTTTTTCACTTGGTTTTCAGCTTGTAACAACCCTTGTAGATCAAATTGAGGGCAGTATCAAGCTAGAAAAGGGGCTTGAAGAGGGAAGGGGAACAAAATTTACAATAAGTTTGAGGGAAAAGGAATAAGTAAAAAAAGGCTTTTTCATCCCCCCCTCTCTGCCAGTTCCGCCAACCGGAACTATCGAGGAAGGGATCATACGCTGCCGGAGATAATGCCTTTCAAGCCCGAACTTTCTGTACAGCGCATCATT
>JAQVBP010000242.1 GCA_028690255.1 Methanosarcinaceae archaeon | reverse complement strand
GATGATTGTTCCCTCTTTCATTTTGAAGTTCTTCATCCCGGCCATTAAGCCGTTTACCTCGCGTTTTTTTGTTTCCGGATCAGACAAATTCGAGCAGACCTGTATCAGGCGGGTGGGTTTAAGCCCTTCCTTTATTACAAAATCAACCTCGAGGGCCTTCTGGTCCTGCCAGTAGTATATTTCGTTTCCGGAGTGTAAGAGCTGGATGAAGACGAGGTTCTCGTATAATCTTCCGGTATCTGAGGACATTTTGAAGGAAACGGCATTGATCATGCCTGTGTCGATACAATATAATTTCCTGGGTTTGTTCATTTGCTGTTTCAGCGATTCATCGTAATGCCTGATGCTGAAAAGCAGGAATGCCTCCTCAAGGTAAGCAATATAATTGATTATCGCATCCGTGCTGAGAGATGTGTAACTGGCAAATAGCCTTTTGAGAGAGTTGTATGTATGCGGTTTTGCGATGTTCGATATGCAGAACAGGGCAAGGGCCTTGAATATCAAGGGATTGCGTATGCCGTGCCTTGAAATGATATCACGGTAGATGATGTCGTCAAAGTATGATTGCAATGTTTCCCGATGCTGCACCGACGGATATACTATGGGCTCGGGGAATCCTCCTTTTTCCAGGTATTCGTTGAACCTGCGTTTGACAACTGACCTGTCTTCCAGGTAAGGGAGGGTTTTCATATCAAAGGTGACCGAATGATAATCCAGAAATTCCGCAAAACTGAAAGGGAACATCCTGGTGCTCAGATGCCTGCCTGTCAATAAGGTGGACACCTCCTGTGAAAGGAGAGACGCATTCGAGCCGCTTATTACCATCTTAACATTCTGTAATCTGTCGTATCTGCCCTTTACCCATCGTTCCCATGAAGGGAAATTCTGGATTTCATCAAGGAAAAGGTACAAACACTCTTCTTCGGAGATCTCCTGCATTTCCCTGAAAGTTTCTATCAACAACTGCAGTTCATCCCCGTTTAGCGGCTGCAAACGGTCATCATCAAGATTCAGGTACAATATATTGCTTTTCGGTATACCCCGCTCAAGCAGTTCCGATATCAGTTGATACATATAATATGTTTTGCCGCATCTCCTCACCCCCACGATGTCATTTACATGCGGGGCATCGATATTCAATTCATACCTGCGCTTCTGCAATGGTGGTAATACCCTTTCAGGAACTCGAACTTTTTCGATTCAGATCTTCTTTTTCCTTTTGACTCGATCTATAAAAGAAGGCCAGGCCCGGAATTGTGAAAAAAAGAGTTCAGAAGAGGCGGGCGACTTATTTGACTTCTAATTTCTTAGCATCAGTCACGAAAAGCCCGGCCTTCGGCCGTTGAGGACCCCGGCTCATTTGTGGAAATCCCCGAAAAGGTAAACCGGCAAAGTATTCTATATCTTCCTAAAGGGGGGCCAGTTCCACCGAAAGTCCGGCAAATCCCGTGAGGAGGCCAGGCCTGTGAAAAAGCGTTTTCTGGCTTCCACCGCCCAGTTTTTGTATCAGTGTTCAGATTCCGGCACTCTCAACGGCCGACGCAGGCGGCCGGGCTTTTCTTGAAAATTGCGGAAAAGCAGAATAGGAAAACCGACAGCAGTATTATTATATTTTTTCAGTCCCGGCCACCTTCGTGCCCCGAGTTCCGCTTCGGGATCACAGGAAATCGAAGATTTCCTGGGAGTTGCGATGTAATCGCAACAGCACGGGGTCCGTTTCGCTCGCTTCGCTTACTCAAGCGGACGGAAATCGTAGTTTTAAAACTTATATTTTATTTTTTTGCAGTCCCGGCCAGCTTCTTGCACTTTGTCGAAGGCCTTTCGGGAACTCGAACTTTTTTACTTCCGGGCCTGTTTTCCTTTTTTGATTCGATTTCCTTAATGGGGCCGGCCTTTTCAAAGTTCAGCTTACAAATATCTGAAAAAAAGCAATGGGTGTACTTATATACGCCCGTATTTTTTATGGGCCTGTTCTGCCGTGAGAATGTCAAAAACGTAAACTTTCTTTTTGTCTTTGTCGATTCTGTAGAAAATCCGATAACTTCCCACTCTCAAACGATATGCAGAATCGCCGGCCCCTTTGATTTCCTTTTTATTGTCCCCTGGGCCTGGATATGGATTATTAAGGCCTTTAATTGCCGATTTGATGTTCTCCTTCATTTCGGCGGGAATTTCATCAAAAAGGCGTGGGAGCACCAGGACATTAAAGCTCATCTATGCTCACAAACTCGTCTTCATGTTCTTCTACTATTTTCCTGCTGAATTCGACCAGTTTGTTTCTGTTGTGTTCCCGGATTAGCTTCTCTATGACGGTGTTATAATCATCCCCCATTGAGCCAATGGTGCGTAATTCGTCCCTTGTCGTTGTTTTTACCTGTATGGTTGTGGTTTCGCTCATGTTTTTTGCTATATTGGCTATAGTATTTATAGCTTTCATAGCCGGAGTTGCACTTCCCGAGTTCCGCTTCCCGAGTTCCGCTTCCCGAGTTCCGCTTCCCGAGTTCCGCTTCCCGAGTTCCGCTTCCCGAGTTCCGCTTCGGGAGCACGGGGTCCGTTTCGCTCGCTTCGCTTACTCAAGCGGACGGAAATCATAGTTTTAAAACTTATTTTTAATTTTCAGGCTGTCCCGGCCAGCTTCATGCACTTTGCCGAATAACCTTTAGGAACTCGAACTTTTTCGATTCCGATCTTCTGTTTCCTTTTTGCTCGATCTACAAAAGAAGGCCAAGCCCGGAATAGTGAAAAAAAGAGCTCAGAAGAGGCGGGC
>JAQVBP010000241.1 GCA_028690255.1 Methanosarcinaceae archaeon | reverse complement strand
AGGCAAAGTGTTAAATATTTTTCACTGCATTGGTAAATTAATTTATCCTGTGATTCTGCCGGGGAAACAGAGTTCAAATGGGGGATTTACCTATAGTGAAAATACCGATTGGAAAAAAACCTACTGAAAAAACGCCATCCGGAAAGTCCGCTTCCTCCTCCCCGGGCAGGTCTTTTTTCCGTAACAGTGACGCCTACATCCCCTATACGGTCATTGGCATCTTCATTCTCCTGGCCGCAACCTTCGCCTCGGCCTACCTCCTTAAAATGGATTGTGAAATTGCCGAAACCATCTACACAACAGAAAAACGTGACCCCCGGCAAACGGCCGTCAACCTTGCCGCTGCCGACCTTGCCCGCTGCCTTAACTATGCCGGAATGGAGGCCCTGGAATGGCAGGGGGAACACCCTGTCATCCAGCCCGAGGGCACACAGGTTGAAAGAAAATCCGAAGACGGGTTTTCCCTGGCCCCCGGGACCCAGCAGCTTGAAAAAGGGGACTCCCTGCAAATCGAAATGACCCTTCCAACCGATGCCTGGGGTCGAATCGAAGTTCTCTGGAAAAACAAGGACGTCGTTCTTCTCGTAAAAGGCCCTGACGGAAGGGAAATCGCGAACATAAACTACGGGCAGGCAACGGGAATCCTGCACAACGTCTCCCTTACGGAATCCGTCAGTATTCCGGAATCCGCAGGAACGGGCTACGCTTCCCTTGAACTTTATTCGGGAAACTCCCTCAAAGCCTCGGACTGGTTTTCAATCGGGGCCAGTCCCGTAAAAGACCTTACCGCCGATTGCCTCAACCGTCTGCTTTACCAGAACTACCAGGACGAGATGCACACCTTCATGGACTACGCCATAAACGTGGAACCTGATATCAAGCCCGACGATATCTTCATTGAAAAAGTAAACGGAAGCCTTGAAAGGGAAATCAACCCGACCGGAAAAACCTACACAATCTACTACGTCTTCAAAATCCCGAACCTGCACTATACCTTCGTGGACCTGGAATCCGGTGAAACCCGGAACAGGACAATGCCTGTCTCAACCCTGATCTGCTCCAGAGAACCTCTCCTCGAAGCCCTTGTCAAGGAATACGAAAACGAACTCCAGGAAGGCTCAGGCCCGGATTCCGCCTCAAACATCGTGCTCGGGGCCATGAACCTGAGGACCTTTACCTATGGGCCCTGGCAGCACTACGCAAACGGCCCCCTGAACATTTTCACCAATCCGGCCCTTGCAAGCGCCGTAAACGGGGCTTCACTTTACACTCAGAAAAGGGTCTTTGACTCCGTAGACCCGCTTGCTCTGACGTACACGACCTACTACAACGGAAAAGTGCTCTATGAGGACGTGGGGGCCAGCGAGGGGAAAGCAAGCAGGGTGAACAGTTCTTCATTTGAAAAGAAAAAGGGAAACATATCAGCTACCTATGCCTCGCTTGCCGCTGACAAGTCCTTTGAATTCGATCCTGAGGAAGGAATCGAGAAATCCCTGGAAGCCTCCAATACTTCCCTTAACGAACTCTCCGATAATTCAAAAATAACGGTTGCGGCCTCCGACTACACCGAAGGGGTCCTCGACGACTGGGTCTTCAATAAACGGGCCTGGGACCGGGAATATCCCGACCTTGTTCATAAGATCACCCACGAGGTCTACAGAGCTGACGTGCAGGCCCAGGTCGAAAGGGACGGCTTCAATCCCCCGGACCCTGTTAGCAGTTCCATAGGTCAAGGTGTTTCTCCGAGGTCGGTATCATGCGGAGAATATTCCGTTAGCTGGAAAGCTTCCTATGATTCTTCAGGAGTGCATGACGGGGCACTTGTGCCTTCTTATTCATGGAGTGATCATCAGGACAATTCTTATTCGAAAACTGTTAGTCCTTCTATTACCCCTCCGAAGGGGAAGGTGTCCGGCTGGTGGATCAACTCTGCTTCAGTAAGTCTACTTTCCGCGAATATTACGGATGTAAAGGTGACGCCCAGTTATGTATACAGAGGGAATGACCGTCTTTTAGAAGATAGCAGGACAGAGGGTTACCTGGACTGGGAAAGACACTGTTTTGACTGGGACATAAAGTACACCATCTCTTACAAAATAAAAACAAGCTGGAAAATTAACTACAGGTACGGATACAAGTACAAGTGGACAACTAAAAAAAAAAGAGCAGATGGAAGTACTTATAAAACAGAGCACAGTAGTACAAGTAGTGGCTCGGATTCGGAAACCACATACAAAACAGATAGTGAATCTCTTTCTCACACCGAAACGGAAACCGAAAACCTGACGATCATATACCACAAACGCCCGCCAACAGGAGGGTATGCTGGCCTTGATACTTATTCTGACCTTATCGAGAGGGAATACCGGGAAACCGATGTAGACGTTTCCGGAACCGATCGACTGGACCCCTGTTGCTCTGATGCCGCCGACAAATACCGCGCCGAGCACATTAACCTTATGGATCTTGAAATGAAGCACTGGCTTTTCCCTGACCTGCATTACCTTCCCAAACAAACGGTCCGTTGCGATATCCCGCCCTGGCTCCATAAGGTAATGGGAGAAGAGGTGCTGGCAATGCTTGAGGCAATTGAGTCCGATGATCCTTCTTTTGATTATTCCCTTCTCGAAACCCCGGGCCGGGACCCGACAGATCTTCAACTCTCCACGGCCGGAAAACTTGCCTCCGAGCTTGAACAAAGCCGGGAAAGCTATGTGAACAAAAGCAGGCACCTGACCCCGGCCGGAAATATGTACGCGTCAAATGATGCGGCCCGGTATA
>JAQVBP010000082.1 GCA_028690255.1 Methanosarcinaceae archaeon | reverse complement strand
TTAATGATTATGAATAGTTGTAATCGATTATATACGACATTTTACTGCTGACGCGACACTATAGAGAGTTAGTTAATTCACAGCCCCTTCTTTATAATTAATGGCTTTCAGCTCCCAGTTTTCAATGTTATTGCTGAGTTCCATGTACAGCCTGTGGATGTCTGAATCGTTCCCATTCCAATATATATCTTTCCTCACATCCCCCAGCATGAGTTCCTGAAGAATATACTTTGAAAGATGGAAGAGGGCTTTTTTACTGGAAAAGGAAATACTGTAGTTGACACGGTACCCCCCGGTTGTTTTTCCGTAAGAGACCAGGGTGTAACCTTTACTTTCATATTCCGTGATATCATCGAAGTCACAGATGATCTCGAATTCATTTACGGCTGAAGGGTCAACTTTTGAAATTCCTATGATCACCTGAGCTATCACATAGTCAGGAACTTTTCTCCTGAACAACACAGCGATCTTTCCGTAGGTACAGACCACATGAACGTCTTCTCTCCCCATTTCCAGGGAATTGAGGGACTGCAGAGATGTTATTTTTATTTTTTCCATGTCAAGGGTCTTTTGCGCACACATTGCACCCACTCGTTTACTTACTTGCGGAAACAAGTGCACTAATAAGGTTCCGGTCTTTTTTAAGTGTTTTTAGCTGGTTCGCAGGCCCGATCACGGTGAGCCGTTTGGTTATCTGTTTTTTGAATAATTTTCCCAGGATTGAGGTATCCTCCCCGGAGGGGTAGCTCTGCATCTCAATTCCGGAGAATACTTCCGGCTGGATAATAGACATTGTCATCTCAATCAGTTTTGCCTCTTCCATCGGGTTCAAGCCTTTTTCGAGTACCAGAATCTTCCCTTTCCTGACCTCATCAATAATGTATCGAACTTTTTCCGTTGAAGCCATCTGGGCCATTTTAACCTCAGATACCAGATCCATCTGAATTCCCTGCATATAGATCACCCAAACTGCTTTGCCAATGCTTCATAAAAAGAATCCATTCCCACACCCTCAAGGGCTGAGATGGGAACTATGGGGTGCTGGGGGAACGCGTCTTTTATAATACCCGGATCTGCGTTCGGCAGGTCAACCTTGTTTGCAACTATTAAAAGCGGAAGGTTCCTGGCTTCCATATTCCCGATTACCGTTACATTGACCTGGGTATAGGGATTATCGGTGGCATCCATAACAAGGATGACTCCATCCAGGTCTTCCAGCCATTTAACGGCTTCAATTACACCTTCAGTAGCTTCCTTGGACCTCTTTTTAGATTCTGCATCACTCATGCCCTCTTCCATGAAATCATGGAAGTCTATTTTTGTGGCAAGCCCCGGGGTATCCACGATATCGAGGTTTATGGAATGACCCCTGGCCTCAATAGAGATACTATTTCTGCGTTTTGCATGCCTCGTCTCATGTGCAATATGGGATATCGAACCCATGGTCTCTTCGTTTCCCACCCAATCCCTGAGAATCCGGTTACTGAGGGTTGTTTTACCGGCGTTGGGGGGACCATAAATTCCGATACATGCACTTTTCTTCTTAAACAGTTTGGCAAAGATTTTTGAAAAACTCACTTTAAATCGTTTTATCATACTCATAGGTTCCCTCCCTGAGAGAAAGTATAATATTCATTTGGGAATACACCAAGTGCGTTTTTTACATGTAAGCGGATGTTTTTCATATATTTTCATTTTTGCGTTACATTTGTCTGTATTCTGGTTATTAATCCGAGGGTATAAATAATTTTCACTTGTTGAGGGGTCGGAACCACCGGACTTAATGTAAAAATTCTATCAATTGGGAATACTTTAATAATTCCTGAATACTATTCTATCAACTCTCAAATTAATGAATTAGATGTATATGATATTTTTGCTATCTACTGACTTATTAATTATTCACCCCAAACTTTTCCCCCGGAAACACTGGAATTTTAAATATATATTTCAGTTCATACGATCAATTTTTCGCCCTGCCTATTTTTGGATTATTGCTTATTCATGATCCTTCAGGCAGGATACCTGCGACTTTATACTACTCATACAGGTTTATTTTTCGGAATTATAGCTGGTTATTGCTCTGAATTTTATGGTAATAATTCGGAATTATAATTCCGGATGAGTATAGAAGCTGTCCTACAATTACTATCAGTAAGAAAATAAATCATTTTTTTATGTTTAAAGGCTTTAAATGCCTTGCTTTTTACATGTTTTTACCCTGAAATTGAATTGTCGGACAGCTTCTTTAGTGGGGATTATTGTCCCTTTCCTAAACTTTTCCCTAAATACCCTTTCTTTATCCTGAGCACGGAAAAACAGTGATAAAGAATATTAAAGAGCAGCCCCTTTTGAGACATAATGAGATATGAAGGGTATGCCTGCGCTTCCGGAGCAGGTACCATAATCAATGCAATTGCTACCTGGAAAGGGGCTGCATTCGGGATAGGCCTGAAAACCCGTGCAGAGGTCTGCCTCACCGGGAATAAAGAAAATGTATGCGGCTCGATTGAGGACATGCCGGAGGGAGACACCCGACTTATTGAACGCTGTGTTGAACTGGTACTCGAACATTTCGGGCTTTCCCTGGGGGGCACTGTCCGGACAGACAGCGAAATCCCGCTTGCGGGCGGGCTTAAGAGCAGCAGTGCCGCCGCAAATGCCTCCGTACTTGCGACCCTTGCGGCAATTGACGAGACCCTGCCCCCTCTTGAGGCCGTAAAGCTCGGGGTCCGGGCCGCAAAGGAAACGGGAGTTACGATAACCGGGGCTTTCGATGACGCTTGCGCTTCTTTTTTCGGAGGGGTAGTGCTCACGGATAACCGGGAAATGCAGCTTGTTAAAAGAGAGGAGTATGAGTCAAAGGTCCTGATCTTTGCTCCTGACAAAAAGGTTTTCAGTTCCCAGACCAACATAGAGCGCTCCCGTCTGATTGCCCCCTATGTGGACATAGCGTATGAACTCGCCCTTTCCGGAGAATACGAAAAGGCCATGACCTTAAACGGGTTTCTTTACTGCGGAGCGCTTGGTTTTGACACGGAGTACCTGCTGCGGGCCCTGGAATGCGGGGTGGGCGGAGTTAGTCTTTCAGGAACAGGCCCCTCCTATGCCGCCCTAGTAAACTCCGAACAGGCCGGAATCCTTCGGGAAGCCTGGAATGCCTGCGGGCTCGAAGGCCGGGTAATTGAGACCAGTATAAATAACAAAGATGCAATAAATTTAAGTAAAGAGGTATCCAATTGAGCGAACTTGAAGCCGTTAGACGGGAAATTGAAAAAATTGACCGGGAAATCCTTTCCCTCATTGACAGGCGCATCGAGCTTGCAGGAAAGGTCCTTGAATCCAAAAAAATAAGCGGAGCCCCTATCCTGGACCCCGGCCAGAACCAGGTGGTAATTGATCGCGCTTTAAACGCCGCAACCGAGCTTAACCTGGACCCGGGGTCCGTAAAAGCGATTTACGAAATTCTTATAAAAATGAGTATCGAACGGCAGGAAGAACTGAGTGGCAGGGGTAAGTTTCCTTAAACTATGGAGAGTAAAAAATGGTAGACATTTCTTTGATAATGGGGTCCGAGTCTGATCGGTCAATTGCGAACAGGGCGACCGCAGTCCTGGATAAAAGCAAATATTCTTTTGAGGTCAGGGTCATTTCGGCCCACAGAAACCCCGATGAACTTGATAATTATATTTCCGCCTGTGACGCAAAGGTCTTTATCACAATAGCAGGCCTTTCGGCCGCCCTGCCGGGAGTGGTTGCATCCAGAACAAAAAAACCGGTAATAGGAGTTCCCGTGAGCGCAAAACTCGGAGGCCTTGATGCCCTCCTCTCCATTGCCCAGATGCCCCCGGGCGTGCCTGTGGCAAGTGTGGGGATCGATAACGGGGCAAACGGGGCTCATCTTGCGCTCCGTATCCTTAACCTGTTTGAAGAGGCCTGAAAGAAAGGTTTCCTTTCACTTCTCTTTTTTGTTGCAGGCCCCTTATTTTGAAGCTGGTCGATCAGCATCCCGGCCTCCAGAGCCTGACCCACCCTTTTCATGGAAGAGATACAGAAAACAAAAAACAAAAAACAAAAAACAAAAAACAAAAAACGTTAATTTCATGCCTTCTATTCATTCAATTCCGATGTACAGTGCAATCCGTATTCCCCCGGAAAAAGGAGCCGAAATAAGGGCTTTCCTGCTGGAAAAGGGTCTTTTTGATCGGACAAGGAAAATTCAAAAGCTAAAAACCGAGAAAGGCCTTTTTCTGGAAATTCCCGTAAAAGAAGCCGCAGGAGATAAAATAGGCTCTTTTACGGTCTTCGAGCAGGAAAACCCGGTATTTTCCGAAAAAACAAAATCCCTGAAGGAATACCTGAAAGACACCCTCACAAAGGAAGAACTGATCAGTGGGGTCCCCACTGGCTGGCAGGTCCTGGGTGACATAGTTATTGTCAGCATCCCCGCAGCTCTTGAAAGCAGGAAGGGCCTGATAGCGGAAGCCCTGCTCACAATGTACCCGAAGTGCAAAAGCGTTATACGAGACTTCGGGATCGAAGGACAGTTCCGCCGCCCTAAAAGGGAAGTCCTGGCAGGGACGAAGACCGAAACCGTCAACAAAGAGCACGGTTGCCTCTTTAAGGTGGACGTTACGAAGCTCATGTACTCGAAGGGCAACCTGTTTGAAAAGAAAAGAATGAGCGGGCTTGGCCGGGGGGAGGTTGTGGTGGACATGTTTGCAGGAATTGGCTATTTTTCAATCCCCATTGCCGTACATGCCAGGCCCCAAAAAATTTACGCAATCGAGCTTAACCCGGAATCTTTTGCATTCCTCCGGGATAATATCAAACTTAATCATGTGGAAAATATAATCGTCCCGCTAAACGGAGACTGTGCGGAAGTGACCCCGAAAGGTGTTGCGGACCGGGTCCTAATGGGCTATGTCGGAACCACCCACCACTATCTGGAAGCTGCCCTGAGAGCCTTTAAACAAAGCGGCGGAATTTTGCATTACCATGAAACCGTGCCCGAAAAGCTTGCTGAGAGCAGGCCCGCCGCAAGGATAAGGGAGGCTGCGGAAGCCCTTGGAAAAAAAGTGGAAATTCTGGAGTGCAGAAGAATCAAAAAATATTCACCTGGAGTTCTGCATGTGGTTGTAGACGCCCGTATCTTTGAGTGAGGGACTGTTCCCGGATACTTTGTCGGATTTCTACTGATTTTACTGGCTTTTTCGGGTCCGGGCCTGGAATCCATGGTACTTCGTAAACCCTTCGGCGGTAAAAGAAAGAGGCGAAGAAGTCGAACGCCCGGAAAACGCCCGGAAGATCGTAAGTTTCGTATCCCGGTGTCCTGCCGTCCTCAGCATGGTCCTCGGAGTAGTTCTTGCCGGCATGTACTTTGAAGGAGAAATCGACGGACTCCGGAACTTCCACCCTAACAGCATTATGCACCCTGAAGATTCTTTCTACCTCGAATCCAACATAAAAACCGGGGGCCTGCTAAAGTGAAACCGGGGAAAAAAGAAAAAAGGCCCGGCTCAAATCCGGAGGTGTTCATAATGCCTTCAGACCGCTGCAATAGCTCAAGCAGCCGGAGTTTGAAATATTCAGATATTTCAGGAAGTTTATTATATTTTGGAATAGAAAATATTTTACCTATAGAAACAAGGTAAAATAAGGCAGGCAAAATCAAGATCATGGAATCGGAGGGATTTTTATAAAACACTCGAAATTCGTATTATCCTTTCTTTTAATATTGATAATGATTCTCGGAGGAATCCTTTTCATCTTTAGCGCTTATTCCTCTGATGGAGGCTTTATCACCTGTTATTCATCCAATTATACCTCAGAAGTATATACTGAATTCGAGGAACGAAACCTGACTGGAAACGTGTTTCTGGAAGAGGTCAGGGCTTTTGATGACCACTTTGCCTTCTTCTTTGTTCCTGAAGACCTAAATTCGACCGCGAATTATTATTTTAGCTTCGAAATCAAAGAAAACGGGAACACTCTGGAAAGTGCTGAGAAAAGGTATTATAAGGAAGTTTCAACCCAGACCCCAATTGTAATGAGGGTCCCGAAAAATCCAGGGTCCAGCTATGAAATCGAAGCCCTGATCGAAGACGAAGATGGAGTTGAACTGCATAAAAGCAAAACCCGGATAGGGCCCAGGAAACAGGAACCTTAAATAAAATAATAGGACCGGCTCCAAGAATAAAAATCTGCATTGAAAGCTGCATTTTTCGAAATGCAACTACCTTTTTTATTATTTAGGACAGGGGAGTCGCATGCAATTTGATTTTACCCCTCTCCATTTCAAACCATCTATCGCAGACTGCATCTACAAGTTCTCGGTCATGAGAAATAAAAAGGATGGCTAAATTATACTCTTCGTGGATCTCTTTAAGTAACTGTATAATTTGAGCTTGGGTTGATACATCTAAATTCGAAGTGGCTTCATCAGAAACAAGAAATTCCGGCTTGAATGCCAGTATACGGGCGATTACCGCTCTCTGGTTCTGTCCCCCGGAAACCTGGCATGCCCTTCGTTTTCGAATATCTTCGGTAAGGCCTACGTCTTTCAATAGTTTTGATACTCTTTCATGCACTTCGTTTTCGTCTATCTTTTTTATTACGCGTAAAGGCTCTGCTATAAAATCTTCAATCGACATTCTCGGGTCAATAGACGCTTCAGGGTCCTGGAAGATCATCTGCATTCGTGGTCGAAAAGATCGTAAACTGGTTGAATTTAATTTTGTAATGTCCTGGCCATCAAAGATTATCTCCCCTGATGTCGATTTGATGTGTCTTAAGATAAGACGGCCAACTGTTGTCTTACCACTTCCACTGGCCCCCATCAGTCCGACAATTTCATTTCTTTTAATTTCAAAAGAGATATCATCTACTGATTTTGTTAATTCCGGATTTATTATTCCTGATGAGTAATATTTACAAAGGTTCTTGACTTTGATTAATGACATACATGACACCTAACCTTATGTCCATCACGGCCAATTAACTCCGGATGACTGGTTTTGCATTTAGGTAATGCATGAAGGCATCTTGGTTGAAAACGGCATCCTTCGGGTAGATCAAGGAGAGAAGGGCTAATGCCGGGTATTGGTTTGAGCCCTCTATTTGGTTGAGCATCCATATACCCCTTTGTGTAAGGGTGCCGGGGATTATTCATTACCTCATCTGTGAGTCCCTCTTCTATTAACTCGCCTGCATACATGACCATTACTCGATTAGAAATACAGGAAGCTGCCTGCAGGTCATGAGTTATCATTAAAAGAGTTTTATCTTTAGATATTTCAATGAGCAAATCTATAACTTCACTTTTACTCTTTTCATCAAGTGATTTTGTTGGTTCATCAGCTATCAACATCTGAGGTTTCAGGGTTAATCCAATTGCAACAACGGCCCTTTGTGCCATGCCTCCTGATAGCTGATGAGGATAACATGAGGCAATCTTCGTTGGATCGTTGAAACCAACCATTTTTAGCATCTCCTCTGCATATTTGAATGCTTCAACAGAAGACATCCCCTCTCGTTCAATACATGATTCAGCTATCTGTTCCCCAATGGTTCGAACTGGATTTAATGACAAACCTGGATTCTGTATAATCATACCGATTTCTTTACCCCGAATCTTTCGTAGTGTACTGTAATCAGTTGAGAGCAGATCTGTTCCCATATATGAAATTTTTCCAGATATTTTTGTTGTACCATGTAGTAGTTTTAAGATTGAATGCGCTAATACTGTTTTTCCACATCCAGACTCCCCAATCAAAGCCAGCTTTTCATGAGCCTGCATCTCCAAATCCACGGTATCAACAGCATGCACTACTCCACCTGGAGCAGGAAAGAGTACCTGAAGGTTTTTTAGTTCGAAAACTAGCATGGTATCACTTTTGTTTTTCTACACTGGTATTTTGATTTTAATTAATTATTCAGTACCATACAAAAAGCTCATGGTATTATTTAGTTATATTATTTTTGATATTAATATTATAAAATAATCCTAATTTGTTGATTTACACCCATAATAGGGAGCTACTGTTATTTAATCTATACGGAGATTAATTTTAATTTTACTATATTTTTCTTAATTTATCATAATTAATAAGAATTTTTATGACTTTTATCCAAAAAAATATTTATTAGCCATCATAATTGGAATATTTTTTGTTATAAATTTGGAAATATAAGTATCTCATGTCAAAGTATGACGATTGAAATGCTGTGATTATGTTGACAGGGCGATTGTTAGTAGTGAAGGGGGAATATAAGGGAGGGAAAAAATGGTTATCAAATAAGATGAAGTTATATTTCAATGCTTTTGTATGAATAAATATCAAATAGATAACATTAAATAATAATTAATATAAGAATCATCAAACAATTAAAGGAGATTTGTTATGGGACGTTTGATTAATTTCCTGTTGGTACTGATAGTAATAACCTCATTAACACTATTTTCAGGATGTGTTGGAAATTCTAAAGAAGTTTCTGAAAAAGTTTCTGGGAATGTTTCTGAAAAAGTTTCTGAAAAAGTTGTAACAATTGCTGTTGGTGCTGAGCCCACTACCCTCAAAACCACCGGGGGTTATTATGATATGCCGAAGGTATATTCTAGTTTGATCAGGTCTGATGAAAACCAGAAGCCGATTCCCGATCTTGCGGAATCATGGGCCATTGATAACGAAAAAAAGACGATTACATTTATTATTCGCAATGATGTAAAATGGCATGACGGTTCTCCATTCTCGGCTGAAGATGTCAAATATACATTTGACACTGTGCGAGATGAAAGAAACATCGCTGTATTTACCTCTGCGACAACCGATCTCAGGATACTTGATCGCATAGATATTGTTGATCGTAATACGGTTGTTTTCGTCTTTGATGACATGCCGGCATCGGCCCTGACCTACTTTGCAATGCCGATTCTCCCAAAGCATATCCTTCAGAATGAGGATCTGAACACTACAGGATACTGGTTACATCCAATTGGTACCGGTCCATATCTTTTAGATCGCTGGGTTCCCCGCCAGGAACTTGTTTATAAAGCAAACGAAGACTATTATGGAAAAATCCCTGATATCGATGTCCTGAAGTTCATTTTTATTCCTGAAGAGAGTACGCGAATGACTATGCTTTCTTCAGGGGAGATACAGGCAACGAAGATCAGCCCAAAGTTGGAACGGGTTTTATCTGTATCCGGATATAACCTATACCTTCAGCCTTCCTCTTGTTGGTACGGACTATCGGTGCCGAACCAGAAATGGCCTTTTGATATTCCGGAGGTCAGACAGGCGATAGCATATGCTGCTAACAAGCAGTCAATGATTGACGCGCTCTTCAATGGAAAGGGTGAGGTAGCCTATGGTCCGTATAACTCCCGGGATTCGTTCTATAATCCTGAAATAGCCTTCTCCTATGACCCGGATCATGCAAAAGACCTCCTGAAAGAAGCGGGTTTTGTGCTCAAGGATGACAATTGGATATACCAGGAGGATGGAAGGATTCTGGAATTCGATCTTTATTATGTTGCATCCAATCCCGAGAGAAAGGACATTGCAATAGCCCTTGCCACAGACCTCAATGCACTACATATTAAGGTTAATCTGGTTTCCATGACATCATGGGCAGAGTTTGACGCCGAGGTTGCAAGAAAGACTGCAAATATTCTTTCATGGGGTTCCCCGAACGATCCCGATATTCCAAATTACAAATTATTCTCCTCTAAATTCATTAATGATGGGTGGTGGAACACATTCGCCTATTCGAACCCCCGGGTGGATACATTATTGGAGAGCGGTCGATACGAGCGGGATCCGGATGCAAGAAAAACCTATTATTATGAAGCTCAAAAAATAATCGCTCAAGAACAGCCAGTCATATTCCTTGTCTATCTAGATTCGGTCTATCTCATCGATGAAAGAATCGAGGGAATCAAGCCGAAAAACAGTCCACATGGATCAGGGACCATAGGAGGGACAATCAGTGAGATATGGTGGAATGCACAGGATTGGACGTATCAGGTGTGAAGATATATGGACAGTTCTATTAAGCCTTATATCAAAAAAAGGTTTATTCAAATCCCTTTTCTCCTTTTAGGGATAACATTTCTTGCGTTCCTCCTCTTTACGTTGTCACCGACCGATCCGGTGGTTTCATACCTTGGGGGGCCATCAGTTATCCAGCTAATGGGCCCTGAGAAGGTCGAAGAGGTACGGCAGCACCTCGGAATGGATCAACCTTTTTATGTCAGATATGGAATTTGGTTGTCCCAGATTATTCATGGCGACTTGGGGTATTCACGATCCCAGAATCGTCCCGTTCTGGATGCCATCCTCCAGCGACTTCCAGCCTCATTGATCCTTGTTTTTTTTGCATACACACTTGCTGTATTGATGTCTATTGTACTTGCATTGTCTGCAGCAAAACGAGAAGGATCGTTTTATGACCATGCTATGGGTGCAGGAGTGTATCTTTTATATTCCACACCTTCTTTTATCATTGCCCTTCTCATGATCTATATATTCACGGTATGGCTTGGGGTACTCCCTCCTGCACGTATGGTTTCTCTCAATCCCCCGGATAGCTTTTCAGGTCAAATATGGGATTTTATTACCCATTTAATAATGCCGGTCATAGCCCTTGCCATAGCTCAATTTACAGTTTATTACGTTTACCTTAGATCGGCACTATCTGAAGCCATGCAACAGATGTACATTACGCTGGCGCGTGCAAAAGGCTTGTCTGAAAGATCAGTTTTGTATCGGCACGCATTACGAAATTCTCTCCTCCCGCTGATCACACAGATCGGGCTTTCAATGCCAGTTATTATTGGTGGGGGTGTGGTGGTTGAAACGCTTTTCGCCTGGCCGGGTATCGGCAACCTTACAACTCAGGCTGCAGCCGGGGGGGATCAGCAACTTATGATGGGGATATTACTTATCAGCAGTGTACTGGTAATTATCGGAAACCTCGGTGCAGATATTGCGTATGCGATTGCTGACCCTCGAATAGCGTACGAGGAGGCGTAAACGGATGACTCAATACCGTAACCAGTGGCAGAAACTTCTCATTCACCCGGTATTCCCGAAGATCCGGGAGTTTTCAGGGGCCATTATTCTTTTTTCCGTCCTCCTCCTCTCATCGATGGCTCCGGTCCTCACGCACTACGACCCGGTGACTGCAAATATGGATGAGATTTATGAATCGCCCAGCACAACCCATCCGTGTGGAACCGATGGACTTGGGCGGGATGTCTTCAGTCGTCTTCTCTATGGTACACGGCTGACGATCTTGATTGGAATTACTGCATCGTTACTTGCGGCAATTCTTGGGGTTACTGTCGGCCTATTAGCCGGCTACTATAGAGGTATATGGGACAGTATTCTCATGAGGACTGTTGATATGTGGTACGCTGTTCCGGAAATGATGGCTATTTTGTTTATCCTCACACTGTATCCCCGCTCAATTCCCCTGATAATTCTGGCAATTGCCATCCCGCACTGGGCGACCCCGGCCCGACTCGTAAGGAGTGAGGCTTTATCTCTCCGCCAGCGACCATTCATTGAAACCTCAATTGGACTTGGAGCTGGTAACCTGTACGTTCTCCTTCGGCATATGTTTCCAAACATCCTCCATATTGCCATAGTCACAACCACTCTCATGACATCACACGCGATCATGCACGAAGCGGCTCTTGGGTTTTTAGGGCTTGGGGTTCCGGTTCATGAGCCAAGCTGGGGAAATATGCTGTCTGAGGCCAGAATTGATATTCTTCTGGGTGTTTGGTGGACATCATTCTTCCCCGGTATATTCATTGTGATAACAGTGCTTTCCGTATATCAGATCGGGACAGCCCTCTCTGAGAGATTCGTACCTCGACGGGAACTCAGGGCAGAATAAGTTAATATTCATGAGGCTTCGGTTAAGTGAGGAATTATGATAGATTGTCTCCATTTCCACAAAAGTTACGAAAAATAGTAATATGTTGCGGACTGGAACAGGGTATCGATTTCATGTAAAGAGGCTCATGTAAAGAGGCCAAAATTTAAGGCAGGCTTCTGGTGCAAAATCGATAGTTTTCTGGCAAGAAAGCTCCTTAACCGATGACCAGTGAAGAGTTATTTAATTTATTTGACTACTGCCGGAACCTGAAGTTTTTCAGCCAGACCCCGGAGCCTATCATGTTCCACCTCTTCGTTCATTCAAAATTTCCGAACGTAGACTGGACTTTTCCCTTCATGGGATTTTTTCCCTGCCTGAATTCTTCGATCTTGTCCGGGTTGTTAGCCAGATAGGCCAGTATGTCCCCATGGCACGGATCTGGCCAGCACCAGCATACGAGAACTTTGCCTGACAGTTCCCCGGGGATTGCCCTTAAAAGGTCCGGCCTCGTTCTCAGGTAGGCCTGGTGCTTTTGCATTACTTCTTCCCTGACTCCGTCCTTGCCAATTGCAAAAGGGCTGCCCCATTTCGTTGTACGATCGATTATTACGGTGTGCTCTTCCCCGTAGATGGCCCTGCATCTCTCAAGTTCCTTGCTCTGATTTGCTCTTTTACTTCTGACGATGGTTTTTTTGAATTCAGCCATATTATTCCACAGGAAATGTTTGTTTTTGTATAAATTTTCTAAGAAGCTGTCCTGCAATTACTATCAGTAATAATTAAATTTCTTTTTTTACGATTTAAAGGCTTTAAATACCTTGCTTTTTACATGTTTTTGCGAATTGAAATTGTCGGACAGTCTGTAAGATTGTAAGCTTTATATCCTGGTGTCCTGCCATCCT
>JAQVBP010000081.1:9764-13012 GCA_028690255.1 Methanosarcinaceae archaeon | reverse complement strand
CAAAAGAATGTCTGAAAATAAGCAAATGTTTATATTATATCCGGCATACGATGCCTGAAATGAATATTTTTTCCTGATTTTGAATCATTTCAGCTTTTACGGCATTTTTATGGTCTGGGCTTTTAAAAAAAGAAAAAGGATGTTTCTGGATTGGACCTGGAAAAACTTGCGGAAGGAATAAGGAATTTTGAAGGAGTGACCCGGAAAAGGCAGATCGAGGACATAGTCTCGGTTTTTGAAGCCGTCCGGCCGGAGTATAAGGACGCTATCGTGGACTTCGGAGACGACGCGGCGGTAATCGATATAGGAGGCGATGACGTCATCCTTTTTGCAGCTGACGGGATTTGGGGAAAGCTCCTTGATAAAAGCCCCTGGTGGGCCGGGTACGGGGCCGTGGTGGTAAACGTAAACGATATCGCGGCCATGGGGGGCAGACCCCTTGCCATGGTGGACATAGCCTCCGCAAACAGCCCGGAGGCCTGTAAGGAACTCATGGAAGGGCTGGCCGAGGGAGTCCGGAAATTCGGAATCCCTGTTGTGGGCGGACACGTGCACCCTGACACGAACTATACCTCCCTTTCGGTGGCCATCATAGGGATTGCGAAAAAGGATTCGATTATCCGGAGCGATACTGCAAAACCCGGGGACCTCGTGATTGCGGCCTACGATATGGACGGTAAAATCGGACCCAATTCCCCTTATAGCTGGGATACGACCTCCTTTAAGGAGCCGAGCGTGGTCAGGGAAAGCTATCTGGTAACCCGGAAAATCGCCGAAGCCGGGCTTGTTACCGCAGGCAAGGACATCAGTAACCCCGGGCTCATCGGGACGCTCGGGATGCTCTGTGAGACCAGCAAAACCGGAGCTTCCGTGGACCTTGAAAAGATTCCTGTACCGGGGAATGTGGACTTTGAGCAGTGGTTGAAGGTGCATCCGGGCACAGGCTATGTCTTTACGGCAGAACCGGATAAAGCAAAAGAGTGCGTGAAAATTTTCGAAGAGGCAGGCCTGACCGCGGCCGTTATAGGGATGATCGAGAAAGGCTCAAAGCTTGAGATTTATGAAAAAGAGGTAAAAGTTACGGTTTTTGATTTTTCAAAGGACAGTATTACAGGCATAAGTGCTCCCTGAGCGGACTTCTGCCTGTATATTTCCTTTTTTATACCTGTAATTCAGGAATTTTACGTCGTTTTTCTACAAGTATACTGCTCCGGGAGACGGAGCAGAAAGTCCACGGTTCAGTCGCTGGTAGTTGACTCTTTTAATCTTCCCCGATCCAGGCTTTCATTTCCTCGTAGAGGAACTTTTCTGCTGCCTGGACTTTTTCAAGGGTACCGCGGAGGACAAGGACTTCCCTTTCTTCACTGTTGGCGATGTTTACCGGCATTTTTCGCTCCACAGGTTCAAGTTCAAATTCCTCCACAAGATCAATGATGATGGACATAACGGTCCCTGGCGGAATGATGAGGTCATAGAGGTTTTCGAGGTCGAGGTCTACGCCCTCTTCTCTTGCTTTTTCCGCCTGTTTGCTGGCAATCAAATCATCCAGGTTAAGCGTTTTGTTCATTCTTTGGACCACCTTTTCTCATATTATATGAATCTGATAACTTTGATCATATTTATGGTTGTTTCTCATTATTTAATAGTTATTTATCTGGAATACGGGGGATGCAGCCCGAAAGAAAAGAGGCAAATAAAATTTGAAGAAGATTAAGGGTTGCCTAGCAACACGTTTTTAAGAGCAATGCCCAATATTGGATTAACTCCGGCCCATAAGGAATTTTGGGGTCTTAAGGGATTTTGAATTTACAAAATTAGGCAAAATTTATCATAAATAAGAATCTTTTACAAGAGGATAGTCATGCAGGAATATAAATTAAAACGCGGCTTTACACCTGATCCGGAACGAATTTATGCTGTATTACAGGAGTGTTTTCCCTCTGAAATCACCCGGAATGGGGACCGGTTTGAGACCTCCTACGGGGCAATGTTAAAAATCTCAGCCTGGATTGAGGGCAAGAAACTTTCTGTGGATACGGTCTCCGATACCAGCGTGACGGATGATGAGCTTATCCTCAAGACCAACAGCGCCTTCAGAACCTTTCTTTACGAGGCAACGGGATACACTGCAAAAGAGCGGTTGAAGCAGGCCAAGAAGGCGGTAAGCGGCAAATAAGCCGTCTGACCCCTGTTTTACCCATTCTGACCCCTGAACACCTTTTTAGCCAGAGGTATCTTTTTGGACCCCAATTTTCTGGAAAAACTGAAGAGCCTGGAGATTCCGACCTGCCTCCGGATCTGCTGCGGAACCGACGGTTCGGTGACTTTCCTGCTGGAAATCATGACTCGCAGGCCTGTAAACGTGGAAACCGAATCCCAGTTCGTCCGCAGGGCCGACAGGGAAGAGGCGGCACTCCTTGGAGTAAAGGAGGGCAGTGAAGTGAATGACCGGACGGTTCGGCTCTATGCAGACGATACGGTCTTTGCTCATGCAAAGTCCCTCTCCCCCCTTGAAAGAATGCCGCAAACCATGCGGGACCAGCTAATGCGCGCGGACATTCCCATAGGCAGGATCTTAAGAGACCACGGCCTCGAAACCCGCCGGGATATGGATAAACTTGAAATCCTTGAGGGCAAAACTTCTTTCGGGGACGTACCCGTGCTTTCCCGGACCTACAAAATAGTTCATAAAAACAGCGTGCTCATGTGGATTAACGAAGAATTCCCTATAGATGAGCGCTGGAAACTCTGAGTTTCTTTTGTTCTTTCTTTCATTTTTATTCATTTATTCTTTTGTCGGACGGGCGGGAAGGAGGATCTCAAGCCCCTGTTTTACTCGTCCTGTTTTTCTCGTTCTGTTTTTCTCCCTGGCTCTTTTTAATATGAAATTGCAATAGATACGTTCATTTTTTGTGCCTGTTATTCACAGAATATCATATCGTATTTTCCCCCGGGCAGAAGCCTGCGAGAGTGGTGAATTTCCTCTATGCTCGCGCTAAATATTTTAATTATTTTACAAAAAACCCTATTTACTCTGTCAAACATCATTTAACGGGGTAATTTTTTTACAAGCAAATTGATGTATTTGGTTACAGAGTTGCCCCTCAAACCCGGAGAAAACCCCTTATTGGCAAAAG
The DNA here is from genome assembly GCA_028690255.1 of Methanosarcinaceae archaeon. Classification (GTDB taxonomy): domain Archaea; phylum Halobacteriota; class Methanosarcinia; order Methanosarcinales; family Methanosarcinaceae; genus JAQVBP01. The sequence continues at coordinate 9,875 of JAQVBP010000081.1, read as the reverse complement.
CTATATATATCAGATGTGATATTTTGGTGATGCTCTTAATGTAACAGTGCCTCGATGGCTCAGAGGTAGAGCGCGTCCTTGGTAAGGACGAGGCCGCGGGTTCAAATCCCG
>JAQVBP010000081.1:5117-9664 GCA_028690255.1 Methanosarcinaceae archaeon | reverse complement strand
CCCTTATTGGCAAAAGCTATATATATCAGATGTGATATTTTGGTGATGCTCTTAATGTAACAGTGCCTCGATGGCTCAGAGGTAGAGCGCGTCCTTGGTAAGGACGAGGCCGCGGGTTCAAATCCCGCTCGAGGCTTTTAACCTTTTTTTATATGATTTGATTCAAAGCCTGCTTTCAGTGGAAGATACTGGGGTGAGAGTAGGTATTTAAGAGATAAATGGTCAGAAGCGTATGGATTCTTTGGACACTTCAGAGGTTTCTGATGTAACAAACGGTTTATTCATAATTTTGTAGATTACTGTTTTTCATTCCCATCGACGTCCCTCACTATTCACCTCTATTTTTAGCGAATCATGTGGTTTGACAAAGTATACCACGCTTGGAAAAAATCTAGTGCCTTTTGGTGCATTCTCATTTGGTATGAAAGTATTCCGCATTCCACAATCAGGACCCTTTTCTAAGAATCGCCGATATATTAGTGCGTGTCTTAATGGCAAAGTGCTTGAGGGAGTTACATATAATTCTCTTATTTCGCATTAAAAATATTCTGAAGAAAAGCTGCCCTTGCAAGCCTTTTTTCCACGAAAAGCCAGAAAAACCCGAGCAAACATCCTATTATTGCGCCCACAAGCACATCCGACGGGTAGTGAACCCCTATAAAGACCCGACTAAGGCTTATCAGCACGGCAAAGACCCATACCAACGGCTTTAATTTTCCTGCCCTCGGATGTAAAAAGACCGCCGAGGCAAAGGACATAAGGGTGTGCCCGCTTGGCATGGAATAGCCGGTCGTACAGGTCACAAAACGGATATCTTCGGGCCTCGGGACTGCAAAAATCGGTTTAAGTCCTTTTGAAAGGCCCCAGGCGACGATAAGCAGGGAAAGATAAAGCAGAGCCTCGTTTCTTCCTCTGTAATAAAAAAGAAGGGCCAGAGCAAGGAAGAGAAAGTAATCAAAGCTGTTGCTTACAAAGAGCATGAACCCGTCCAGAAAAGAAAGGGAATTAAGAATCCGCAGGACTTCGTAATTGAACTCCGTAAACATGGTTTCAGACAACCTTTAATGTTTTTATAAGTATTTTCACCTCTAAAGCATATCAAACTTCCCGGATGAAGCTTACGGCCCGGTTTGCCCGAAGCCTCAAAAAGCTCATCCCCTTGCAAAGTAACTCTCGGAACTCCCGTATGGGACCAGTTTACCGTTTTCAAGCATGGAAATTGAGCCGTGCCCGCAGCAGATCAAACATTTTTTCCCGGCGCCGGGCTGGCCCTCAAGTTCCGAAATGAGGTCAAAGAGAGCTTTTCTTTCTTTTCTGGCAAGTTCGCTGTCCACATTAACGGAAGTCATAAGGAAGGCTGCCAGGGCGTTGTACTCCGTCCTTTCGGGGCTCAGGCTCCCGAAGTTTATCAGGGCGTCTTCCGGAAAGAGCAGGCCCTCTTTGGGGCAGAGGTAAAAGACTTCCCCGTGCATGTGTCCCCCCAACCCCGCAAGGGCTTCAAACTCAAGTTCCCCAATTTTGAACCGACCGATTACCGGAAAAACCCCCCTCTTCTCCACCCTTTCGAATTTTTCTGGCACCTCTGAATTTTCTGAATTTTCTGAATTTTTTGATTCCCCGGATTTTTCTGACCTCCCTAATTTTTTAAACACATCTGATTTTCCGGATGAGCCCGGAAGTTCGGGAAAAAGCTCGTAATTTGTTGGAGGGAAGTATTTTGAAAACAGGTTGATCATCTTTGTGTAGACTTCTTCAAGGATGCATTCCTGATGGGTGGACCCATAAGCCCGGTTTGTTTCCCCTGCGACCTTTAAGGTCTCCCTGTTAAGGTAAGCCCGGGCCGGGAAATAGCCTGCAGCTCCGCAGTGATCGGCGTCCGCGTGGGTTATATAAATCCGCCTGAGCCGGCCCGGGGCCTTGAGTCCGTAATGTCCGAACATTTTCACAAGGTCCGGATAATAGATCCCGTACCCCGTGTCGATCATGACCGTTTCCTCAGGAGTGTCGAAGAGGTAGATGTTGCCTCCGCAGGGAGGCTGGAAGCAGAAAAGTTCGATTTTTTCGCTAACCATTACCCGCTGGACCTCAGCGTAAAAACCGGGGCCTGAAGTTAGGTTCAGGGTCTCTCCCACCTTCAGGATGCTCTCAAAGACCTGTACGGGGTCTTTTCCAAGCTTCGAAAGTTCCTGAGCTATATGGTTGATATCCTGCAAAAACCTCATGAGAAACGCGTCTTCGGTGTCTCCGATATAGGCCCTCAGCCTCTCGGCAAGACGGACGTAAAAAACCGTGTCATCGAGCTTTTCCCCCCGCGGATCATACTCAAGGATCTCAAGCCGGTAGCGGGACTTGAGCCGGTTAAGAAGAGTGTCTATAAGGCCCGGGTTTTCTACATTCAAGCTCACCCCGAGCCTTTCCGGGCGTCTTCCCCGGTCATCGAAGTCCAGAAAAGTGATGTTTGCCCCGGCCAGGGTCAGGTGGTCCAGAAATTCAAAGAGAGCTCCGGACCTGTGTGTGAGATATACATAGAATTTCAGAAAGCCTGCGGGCTGCAGGGACGTCTGGAGGTAACCAATCCTAATAAGTTCTTCCCGGATCTTCCCGAAGGCTGAGTTTGACGCCAAACCCTCAAAAAAAACCGTATTCCGGTCGATCCGCCTATCGTACTGGATCCTGTTTATGTTTCCCCCGTAGCGCTTGACGATCTCCGCTGCCCTGTGAAGGGCTCCCGGCTCGTCCGGCATGTGTGCAATAAACGAAAATTTTTCCGTGCCAAAATCCTCCTGTGGGCCGGTCTGATTTTACGGGTTTCCCGGTTGTTCTAATTATTTTACGGGTTTTCTAATTGTTCTAATTATTTTACGTGAACTACCCCTTTTATTTTAAATTTTACTGTTCCGGATTTTGACATATGAATCCCGAAGGCAAAAGCCCGCAGGCCGTAAAGGCCTTAACAATTTCCCCATACGGGTTTTCGGCCCGGTAAAAAAGGTGGGACTTACATTTGCAGTCCGTGCACCCGAAGCCGGATACGGACTCCCCCCCGATTTCTGAGGCCAGGGTACATTCAAACCGCCCGGAAGTGGGGGCGCAGATCACGCAGACGAGGGAAAAGGAGGGGCCCAGGTGCAGGTAATCAACGTGCCATTTGGGTTTTTTGTCCCTGTTTCCGGAAAGTTTGATATGCCTGAGGACCCGTTTCAGGCCTCCCGGCCCGAGGGCAGAGCCCACGTATGTGTGAAAACCCGGCTTGAAAGAGAAATCTCCTTTTTTTCCCACGGAAAGGGTGCATTCCCGGTTTTTGAAAATCAGGCAGTAAACCCCCTTTTCAGAAAAGATGGGAGAAGGGGCTGAAGCATCAAAAATATCCAGCGGGATTGGAGGAGTAGAAAGCTCTTTCATGCTTTCCCCGCCTTGGTCGAGACCCTTTCGTACTTTTCAAGCAGAGGTCCGACCATATCCTCGAGAGTTTCTTTTCCCCGAAGGGCCTTAATCCAGTTTTCCGGAAGCGCTTCGAGCCCGAGCCTGGCCCCCATGATACCCCCTGCAACAGCGCCCACGGAGTCCGAGTCCCCTGTGATGTTGACGGCCGTTTGAACCGTTTTTTTATAGTCATCGGGATATCTTAACATGCAGAAGCAGGAGAGGGCAAAGGTTTCTTCGGCATCCCAGCCCTGCCCGATTTTCCGGAGGGCCTCTTCGTCTCCCAGATCTCCCTGCGCAAGTTCGTAAGCCCCCTCAAAAGCTTCCGTAAACTCTGCGGAAATCCCGGCCGTAACTTTAAGGAGGGGGGAAAACATCTCTTCGGGCCGTACTCCGTCAAGAGCCAGCTTTACGGCATAAGCCCCCGCAATACAGGCCGCGTTTGCTGTCGGGTGGCAGTGGCTGATTTTGCCGGAAAGGGAGGCTATCTCAAGCAGTTTTTCAGGGTCGTTCCTGTAAATGAAACCGAGGATTCCGGAACGCATGAGGCTCCCGCATTTTTTCGATTCCTTTATGCCGGATTCCCTCCAGTGAAAACCTTCTCTCAGGCGAAAGGCTGCGCCTTTACAGGTCTCTCCGGCCCCGAGGTCAGGCTCGTCCAGCCATTTTACGAACTCTTCGGAAAGGATGGACATGAACTCTTCAGGCTCAAGTTCGGCCCCCCGGAGGAGGGCCCGGGCAAGCACGAGCATGACCTGGGTATCATCGGTCCAGGGAGAATCGGGGGGAATTTCAAGAATTCCCTTTTCCCCGTACCTTGCTTTTATCTCTTCAAGGCTGAAATGTTCCACGGGCCGGCCGAGGGCATCTCCGCAGGCACTGCCAAAAAGATAGCCCAGGAGCCTGTCTTTTATATTTGCGGCTTTCATTGTTTGACCCATTTTTTGTTTTCGGCACTTCTCAGGCCGGATTGAAAACCAATCAAAAATCTCCTGTCAAACTTATTGTGATAGGTTTTTATATAGATGCCTGTGAAAAAAGTTAATAAGATCGGGAAGGACTTAAAAAACATTTGAGAAAAAACATTTGAGAAAAAACATTTGAGAAAAAACATTTGAGAAAAA
>JAQVBP010000081.1:0-5017 GCA_028690255.1 Methanosarcinaceae archaeon | reverse complement strand
TTGAGAAAAAACATTTGAGAAAAAGATATTTCAATGCTCCGATGGGGATTTGAACCCCAGTCGCAGGAGTGAGAGTCCTGAATGATTGGCCGAGCTACACTATCGGAGCATGTTGTTTGCTTGTGGTTTGCCTCTCAGGCAGATATCAACAAGTGATTAATTATATATTAACTTTTCGTTTGATCCTGGTAAATTGGTGTAAAAAGAGCCGGCCGGACGAAAATTCCGGCCTGAAACCGGAACAGGGGGTGAACCCTGTAGGAAGTGGAGGGTGAGGGCCCCTCCCGGCTTGAGCGGTTGTCAGGTTTTGTCCTTTTTCCGGCTCCGGTTTTTCAGCCGTATCAAACGAACATTGCGTTTGGACTGGAGGCGGGTTCTTTAACGTTTATGACTTTTTCATGAGCCCGCAGGAAATCGTTCATGGTGATCTGCTTACCACGCCTGCGCAGCACGAAGATTCCGGCTTCCTTAACAATGACTGCAAGGGCTGCCCCGCTCATTTCTTTGGTCAGGCTGGCGAGTTTTTCGAAGTCCACGTCCTCGGCCAGATTCATCTTTTTGGTGTGGATCTTCAGGATTTCGAGCCTGCCCTTCTCGTCAGGGAGCGGGATTTCAATCGAGCGGTCGAACCTGCCGGGGCGGAGAAGTGCAGGGTCCAGAAGATCGATCCTGTTGGTCGCTGCAATTATTTTCACGTTTCCGGCAGCATCAAAGCCGTCCATCTCGGCCAGGAGCTGGAGCATTGTCCGGTTAACCTCGGCGGAACCGCTGGTCCCGTCATAGGTCCGCATCCCGCCCACAGCGTCGATTTCGTCTATGAAAAGGATACTCGGAGACTTTTCCCGGGCAAGCTGGAAGATGTCTTTAACAAGTCTTGAGCCTTCCCCGACGAACTTCTGGACGAGGTCGGAGCCGGACATACGGATGAAGGTGGCATGGGCCTGGGAGGCGATTGCCTTTGCGATAAGGGTCTTGCCTGTTCCGGGGGCTCCGTGGAGGAGGACGCCCGAAGGAGGTTCGATTCCGAGGTCCGTAAAGAGTTCGGGCTCGGTAAGCGGGAGTTCCACACTCTCGATAACCTCCTGCAATGCATCGTCAAGTCCTCCGATCATGCTGTAGTCAACTCCCGGCGAGTTGATCAGTTCCATGACCTGGGCCCTGACATCGGCAGCCCTGCTGACGATTGAGATGATTGAGTATGCCCCGTTTACCGCAACTCTCATCCCGGATTCTATCTTTCCCTGATACTCTTCCGGAATCTGGGTCAGGACTTCCTGATTGTTTCCGTGCTGTCTGAGAAGCGCGATTTCCCCGTTTACCTCCAGAATGGTGGCAATGAAAAGCGGAGGCTCGGTAAGTTGCTCCAGGTGAGCCTTTAACTTATTGATCTCCTGAAGGTGCCGGCCCGTGGCAACACTGGCTTCAAGGAGCCTTGCCTTCATATTTTCGTTCTGGACCCTCAGAATTTCAATTTCGGTTAGGAGGGATTTTACGTCCCCAGGGTTAAATACCCCACAATCAATCTGAGACTCTACCCTGGTTTTTATCTTATCTAGGGAAGACTGTAATTCACTATTGGCGGACATTAGAAACACCTGTTTTATGAAATTTGAATGAATTACGGGTTCAGTTATTTTTTTGACCCCTATCAAATGGCAAAAAGTCATAACGACAAAAGTCCGGAATGGACTCTATTGCCTTTATCTTACTCACCATCAGATATAGAAAAGTTTGTATAAGGTAAACATAATTTTCTTTTTTGGAAAAGGTACAACACCGGGTTTTTGAAATACCCCATGAATGAAATATTCCGTAATCCTTTAAAATTCGATGCATTTTTCTCCTGCGTGTGTACAGGCACAGGATGATATAATCCTGATGCGACAAATTACATGCCGTTACATATAACCCCTTACTCTAAAAGAGGGAATTTTAGGGAGGGGTAGTTGACTTATCTTAGCTCTATTTGAAGAATCCCATCAAAACCATAATTATCGGTTGAAGATATATATAATGATGGGCCAGTATTCCGATTAAGTATGGTCTCGAACGTCTAATATTATATAAATTAAGATACCCGAAGGGGAGTAAAGTAAACCTCTCCGGCATCCTTGCGAGTCAAGGAGCCGGGCCTGAGACAAAATGGCGAACAGCCTGAATAAGCATTTTTACCTTTATCGACTTAATTTGACCACTCATTTGAAAGTGCTTCCGCCTGCTTCAATACTAATTCAATAGCATCCTGTGCCATATCCGGGGGGTATTTGTAACGTTGCAGGGTACGGCGGACAAGAATGCGTAATCTGGCTCTTACGCTGTCGCGTACCTGCCAGTCCACGGTTGAGGATTTGCGCAGTTTTTCGGTAATTTCCACAGCGATTTTTTTGAGAATTTCGTCCCCCAACTCACGGACAGCACTTTCATTATTTGCCAGAGCATCATAAAATGCCACCTCGTCCGGATGCAGGCCAAGTTCGGAATTGCGTTTCAGTGCTTCCTGAAACTCCCTGGCCATCTGGATAAGTTCTTCAATCACCTGGGCGGTTTCAATGGAACGGTTGTTATACTTACGTAAGGTTTCCTTTAAACGGTCGCTGTATTTCTTTTCCTGCACCACGTTATTGCGGGTTTTTGATTTTATCTCGTCTTTCAGCAGTTTTTCAAGGAGCTCCACTGCCAGGTTGCGGTGCTCCATCTGCCGGACATCTTCCAGGAACTCATCCGAGAGCAGGCCGATATCAGGTTTACCCAGGCCTGCAAGCTCAAACACATCGGCAACACCTTCGGCAATCACGGCATTATCCAGAATCTGTTTGAGAGCCGAATTTTTCTCTTCCCGGCTGCGTTTTTTATCGACGGAGGTGAATTTGCTAATGGCGGCTTTAATGGCTGAGAAAAAGGCTATTTCAGCCCGCAGTTCTCTGGTTTCGTCCAGGGTACCACACAGGGAATAGGCTTTGTTAATCGCCAGCACCGTATCCAGATATCGTTTTTTGCCATCTTTAAGCCCCAGAATATGGTTTGCTGCAGGCACCAGCAGTTCGTAGGCCCGGGCTTCAAAGCCGCTGTAATCAAAACCATGGAAGAGCCCGCGTACCACGTCCAGCTTTTCGAGCAAAACCGAAAACGCTTCTTCGGCACGCAATGTGGGCTCGCCTCTGCCCCTGGCCTCGGTATAGATTTTCAGGGCCTCCTTTAATTCCCCGGCAATACCAATGTAATCCACCACCAGGCCACCCTGTTTGTTTTTAAACACCCGGTTTACCCGAGCTATGGCCTGCATCAGGTTATGCCCTTTCATCGGTTTGTCGAGATACATGGTATGACAGCAGGGGACATCAAAACCCGTGAGCCACATATCCCGCACAATTACCAGCCTGAGCGGGTCGTTAATATCCTTGAACCGTTTTTCTAATTTTTTCCTGGTTTGCTTGTTGTAGATATGAGGTTGTAACAATTCCCGGTCAGAGGCCGAGCCGGTCATCACGATTTTAATCGTGCCTCTGTCAGGGTCGGAATCATGCCAGTCCGGGCGCAGGTCCACAATGGCATCGTATAAATGCACGCAAATATCCCGGCTCATGGCCACAATCATGGCTTTGCCGTCCATGGACGCCGTCCGCGTTTCAAAATGGGCCACCAGATCAGCTGCTACCTGCCGAACGCGGGGTTCAGCTCCAACCAGTTTTTCGAGGCGGGTCCACTCACCTTTGGTTTTCTCGCGGGAAGCCAGATCTTCTTCGTCTTCCACCACTTCTTCGGCCTGGGCGGACAACTTTTCAATCTCGGCATGGTTTATATCGAGCTTTGCCAGGCGGGATTCGTAATAAATAGGCACGGTTGCCCCATCATCCACAGAATCCTGAATGTCGTAAATCGAAACATAGTCCCCGAATACTTCGCGAGTGTCTTTGTCTTCAAGGGAAATGGGTGTCCCCGTAAATCCAATAAAGGAGGCGTTGGGCAGAGCATCGCGCATGTACTTGGAATAACCGAATACCAGCTTTTTCCCGGTCACCTTCCCGGCTTCATCTTTCACATCCATAAAGCGGCCCTTATGACCATACTGGCTGCGGTGGGCCTCATCGGAGATAACCACAATATTGTGGCGGTCGTTTAAGATAGGATGCCCATCCTCCCCCCCGACGGGTGAAAACTTCTGTACCGTGGTAAAAATAATGCCGCCGGATTCCCGCACGGAGAGCAGCTGGCGTAATTCCTCCCGGTCGTTGGCCTGCACCGGGGTTTGCTTGAACAGTTCCCAGGCATTGGAGAAGGTCCGGAAGAGCTGGCCGTCCAGGTCGTTTCGGTCCGTTACCACCACCAGGGTAGGGTTATTCATCTCCGCCTGCTGCAACAACTTTCCTGCATAACAGCACATGGAAATGCTTTTTCCCGACCCCTGCGTATGCCAGACCACTCCGGCCTTTTTGCTTCCGGAAACCACCTCATCGCCATAACTTGCCCGCTTTTCAAAAACCCCCTGCGGCTCCCGTGTGGCAATGATCGTGACCCTTACCGCTTCTCGCACCGCATGAAACTGGTGATACCCGGCAATCTTTTTGATGATTGCTCCCCCATCGTCTTCAAAGAGCACAAAAAAGCGGATATAATCAAGCAACATCTCCCGGTCAAAAAACCCCCGCACCAGGGTTTGCAGCTGCCATTCCAATTTCGGCCTGTCATCTTCGTTTTTGACAGCCCGCCAGGGTGAAAAACGTTCCTGATTCGCAGTCAGGGCCCCAATATAAGCAGTATAACCATCACTCACAACCAGGGCTTCATTATACACAAAAAGCTCGCTTATTTCATCTTTGTAGGTCTGCAACTGATTAAACGCATCCCAGATATCGGCGTTTTCATCTTTGGGGCTTTTAAGTTCCAGCACCGCAACAGGCAAGCCATTTATAAAACAGATTATATCGGGCCTGCGCGGCTGTTTTGTTCCCTGTATGGTAAACTGGTTAACTACCAGAAACCGGTTCCTGGCCGGATTCTCAAAATCAATTAAAAAAGC
>JAQVBP010000080.1:6202-13035 GCA_028690255.1 Methanosarcinaceae archaeon | reverse complement strand
ATTGCAGCTTATTTGGGCTGATGCTGCTTATGCTGGTCAATTGATTGATTGATTGATTGATTGATTGATTGATTGATTGATTGATTGATTGATTGATTGATTGATTGATTGATTGATTGATTGATTGGGTCAAGTTAACATGTGGTTGGGTTCTGGAAATCATAAGGCTTAAGGATGACGTCAAAGGTTTTCAAGTACTTCCTCGCAGATGGGTAGTAGAACGTACATTTGGATGGCTGGGGCGATATCGGCGTTTGAGCAAAGATTATGAAGGATTAACCGAGTCCAGTCAAGCCTTCATCTATGCTGCTATGATCCGTGTAATGAGCAAACGACTGGCTAAGATCAAACCTTTAGAAAACTGAAATGTGAATATTCAGACAGCCTCTAAGCGTCCACTTTCCAATAAATGGTTTTCAAAACGTTAATATATTAATAATGCATTTTAATCTTACTCACTTTTGCGATCGCACAAATTGGAAATTTGTGGGATTTCCAGTGTAACTGGAAAATAACCAAACAAAAGTGAACTATAAATTAATCACCGCCGGAACGGCGGGAAGAGCCTGTGGACTGGTGGAGTTTGCTCCGGGGTATGAAGCAGGAAGCCGGTCGGTCTTTAGCCGAGCGGTAGTTCACCAGGATTCCTTACTTAACAGAAGGCGCATGCTATCCCTTTATGTATTTAGAGATAACCCCAATGTTTATATAATACAATTACATAACAAGCATTAAGGGTAAGTTATAGGTAAACGGGTCTCTTTTTTCGTTAACCAAATTGTACAAATCCCAATGTACAAATCCCAACGTACGTTATCCCAACAAATTCAAACGTATACAATCCCAACGGTTATCCCAACATTCACCCATTCCTACCTTGCCCATTTTTTTCATTGTTTTTTTCAATTCAGTAATCCCTGTGAACAGGAGGAATACTTCGAATTCTTAGCAGGGCTTATGATCTTCACGAACCTCATAGTCCTCCTGGCCCTGAAGGTCATTGTCGTGGAAACCAGGAAGTATGTTTCTTGAAGGTAAACCAGCAAATTTCGCTCGCTGCGCAAGCTCAGGTGGACTGAAAAACCAAGTTCCTCATCGCTCAAACGAAATAAAAAACGTCAGAACAACCTTAAATGATGTATCTCCGCCATTTTTTTGAGTCATTCCGTTCCTTCCGGGATTTGAAATTTGACTGGCAATATTTTCTGTCATAATTTTTTTTAATCACGGGGGCCGACCCGCAGTCAGGAAGTACGCCGGCTCCGGTTCAGGTCCGAATTCAAAAAAAGGAAGTTAATTTTGTCCGAAAATGCGTAAAACATATATGTCGGGCCCCCCAGAGGAAGAAGCAATGACAAAGCCGATACAAGACCGGGACATCCTCCTTTATATGTATCATGCCGGCCAGTGTAATCCGAAAAAGTGCACCGGCAAGAAACTGGCCCGCTTCGACCTGGCTCGCCTGTATGATAAAATCTCTAAATTACCCCGTTCCTCGATCCTGCTGGACCCAATGGCTAAAAAGGCCCTTTCCCCGGCTGACAACGTCGAAAAGGGCATCACGGTCCTGGACTGTTCCTGGGAAGAGGTCGAGCGTGTTTTTCCGGAACTGGAGAAACTGAACATGCAACACAGAGCCCTTCCGTATCTCCTTGCGGGAAATCCAGTAAACTTTGGCCGGCCTTTCAGGCTTAACTCCGCGGAGGCCTTTGCGGCGGCTCTTTATATTCTGGGACACAAAGAACAGGCCGAAAAGCTCATGTCCAAGTTCAACTGGGGGCACAGTTTTCTGGAACTGAACCACGAACCGCTTGAGGAATACTCGCGAACGAAAAACAGCACCGAAATTGTGGAAGTCCAGAGTCATTATATATGATCTTATATGGATATATACGGACATATATGGACATATATGGGCATATATGGACATATACTCTTATATGAGCGGGACTGACATGAGCACTAAACAAATAGAGTCATAAGCGCTGGAGCCTGCAGAGAGGAAATAAGCTCTTCCAAGAGCCCGGGGTGTAGAAATTATAAAAAATGGGGGGCTTCTGGTCTGGGGGAGCTTGAGGTAGTGACGGAAACGAGACTATTTGCGGGGTGCAAAAAAAGCAGGAGTATCCACCCCCTGGTATTCTGTCGAAAATGGAATGAGAGGCACCAAGCCCCCGAACAGGGAAAAACAATTGTGGTGGTGCTGGGATCTAAATAGAAGGTCGAAGGTACAGGAGAGGCTAAAAGCCCGGAAAAAGCCATGGAAATGGCTTTCAGCTGGTATAATCTGATCCAAAAATTTATATTCAAAAAAGAAAGAACGAATAAACAGTTTATTAAATGAAGTAAAAAGTGGGATAATAGGATAATACAGGGGTTCTTTGCGGCCCTTTCATTAAAAAGACAATTTTATCGGAGTTTTAAATGCATCTTATCGTAACCGAAAAGAACATAGCGGCCAGGCGTATAGCCGCTATCCTTGCACCGAAGAAGCCAAAAAAAGTCCGGGTAAGCGGTGTGGACAGCTATCAGTATGAAACCGCCCCCGGGGAGGAAAACGTGGTCATAGGGCTTTCCGGCCACATTGTGGGAATTGATTTTCCCAAGGAGTACAACAACTGGCAAAAAGTTGATGCAAGAGCCCTTATCGATGCCGATGTCATAACAACTCCAATCAACCGGAAAATCGTTGCCGCTCTGAAAAAGCTTGGAAAGGAGGCCGAACGTGTCACGATTGCAACGGACTACGACCGGGAAGGGGAACTGATAGGAGTTGAAGCCCTGGATATCATAAGGGCCGTAAATCCTAATATCGCTTTTGACAGGGCCCACTACAGTGCAATAACTCCGAAAGCTATCGACGACGCCTTTACAAACCTTGCAAAAGTTGACTTCAACCTGGCCGATGCGGGACACTCCCGGCAGGTCATTGACCTGGTCTGGGGAGCAGCCCTTACCCGCTACATTTCCCTTTCGGCAGGGAGGCTGGGAAAGATGTTTCTTTCGGTAGGGAGAGTCCAGTCCCCGACCCTTTCCCTGATAGTGGAGCGTGAAAAGGAACGTGAAGCTTTTGTGCCTACTCCTTACCGGGAAATTCATGCCGAACTTACGGAGCCCGGAGGGGAGAGTTTTGAGGCCCAGCACGCGACCAGGCGCTTCGAGGACCTGGACGAAGCCGGGAAAGTCTTTGCAAAACTCGGGGACGAGGCGGAGGTTAAAAACCTCGAAAAAGGCACAAAGACCGAACAGCCTCCGACCCCCTTCAATACCACGGGCTTTATCACCGCGGCAAGCGCAATCGGGTTATCCCCGTCAAACGCCATGCGCATAGCCGAAACCCTCTACACCAACGGGTACATTTCATACCCGAGGACCGACAACACCGTCTATCCCGAAAGCCTGGACCTGAGGGCTCAGATTGAAATGTTCAAAGCCGGTCCCTTTAAGAAGGAGGCCGAAACCCTCCTCAAAAAACCTGAACTTACCCCCACCCGCGGGAAAAAGGAGACAACGGATCACCCCCCGATTTTTCCGGCTTCCCTTGCAAAAAAAGAAGAACTCAAAGAAGATGAGTGGAAGGTCTACGAGCTTGTTGTGAGACGCTTTTTAGCGACCTTTGCGGAAGCCAGCGAATGGGAGACCATGCGCATAAAACTCGATATTTCCGGGGAAGAGTTCAGAGCAAACGGGGCCAGGCTGATTGAGCCGGGCTGGAGGTGGTACTACCCCTACAACGCCCCGGCCGATCGGCTGTTTCCGGTACTTCGGGAAGGAGACGCCCTGAAAGTTACGAAAAAAGAACTGCTGGACAAGGAGACCCAGCCCCCCGGCCGCTACGGGCAGAGCCGTCTGATCAATATGATGGAGGAACTCGGGCTGGGCACGAAGGCCACCCGACACGAAATAATCAGCAAACTTAATTCAAGAGCCTACATCCACGGTAACCCGGTACAGCCCACCAGGACCTCTTTTGCCGTTGTGGATACCCTTGAGAACTACTCTCCGACAATCACCAGGCCGGATATGACCAGCAGGCTTGAGGAGGACATGGACAGGATAGCCGAGGGCGAGGTCTCGGAGGAAGATGTTCTGGGGGAGTCCAGGGCCATGCTGGACGCCGTGTTTGCGGACCTGGAGAAGAACCGGGATAAGATCGTTGAGTCCCTCCAGGCGGGCCTGAGGGAAGACAAGATAATAGGCATATGCTCTGACTGCGGAGGGGAGCTCATGATCCGCCGTTCAAAGAGGGGAGGCAGGTTTATAGGCTGCAACAACTACCCGGACTGCAACTTTTCTCTGCCTCTCCCGAAAAGCGGGCAGATTGTGGTTACGGATAAGGCCTGCAAAGATCACGGGTTGCACCACATAAGGATTATAACCGGGGGAAAACGCCCATGGGACCTGGGCTGTCCCCAGTGCAATTTTATTGAATGGCAAAGGTCAAAAGAAGAAGAAAGAGCCAGGGAACCGAAGAAGGAGCTTCCGAAGACCCTGCAGGACATTGAGGGGGTAGGGAAAAAGACGGCTGAGAAACTGGAAGAGGCAGGGGTCTCGACCGTGAAGGATCTGGCAAAAGCCGACCCCTTCGAACTTTCTAAACTAACCGGGATTAGTATAAAAAAGATTAAGAACTGGCAGGGAGCCTGTGGCGAAGCCGGGGGAACTGCAGAATAAAAAGTAGTTAAGGAATAAATTATTCGCGTAAATGATAAAGAAAGTATTGAAGTTGGGTTTTTGATCAGGGTAGAATTTCCTGAAAAGACCGGATTTCCGGATCGTAACCCGGTTTAAGAAGTAAAGGATTTTAGAAGTTGAGGATTTTAGAAGTTAAGGATGTTAGAAGTTTTGGATTTTAGAAGTTTTGGATTTTAGAAGTTAAGGAGTTTTTTGAATTGGAACTGAGTTTTAAAGGCGGCTGTGGAGAAGTGGGCCGTTCGGCCTTCCTGGTCAACGAGGAGATCCTGCTTGATTACGGGATGAAGCCGGGGGAGTTTCCAGTATATCCCCTGGACGGCATGGAACCCAAAGCCGTGCTCGTTTCCCACGGGCACCTTGACCACTGCGGAGCTGTCCCGAGCCTCATGTACGGCAAACCCGAGGTATTTATGACTCCGCCGACTGCGGACCTCGCAGCCCTCCTGGCAAGAGATACCCTCAAGCTTGCGAACTACAGCCTTTCGGGAATCGGGCCTTTCGATCCGGCCGACCTGCAGGAGCTTACCCGGAGGACTCAAAAAATGGATTTCGGCCAGAGCTTTAAAACCCACGAATACAGCGCCTGTTTCTACAGGGCGGGGCATATTCCGGGAGCGGCTGCGATATACCTTGAGTCAAAGGAGGGGGAAAGCCTCTATTATACGGGAGACCTGAGCCTTCAGCCTACCCGGCTGGTCGAGGGGGCTGAAAAGTTTCCCGGGGCTGAAACTCTTGTAGTTGAGAGCACCTATTTCGGGGAAGATCATGTCCCCCGGGAAGAAACCGAAGTAGCCTTTATAGAATCGGTCTGGGAAACCCTTGATAGGGGAGGAACCGCCGTTGTTCCGGCCTTTGCCATCGGCCGGACACAGGAAGTCCTGATGGTTCTTGAAGCCCACGGGATCCCCGTCTATGTGGACGGCATGGGCCGGGAGGTTTCCAAACTTTTTATGAAACATCCTGAATACCTGCGGAACGAGAAGGCCCTCAAAAAAGCTTTCGGGTGGGCAACTTCCGTAAAAGAGAATAAGCGGGCCTCGGTCCTGAAGGAACCCGCGGTCATTGTCACCACGGCGGGAATGTTAAACGGCGGGCCGGTCCTTTATTACCTTAGTAAACTCCACAGGGACGCCAAATCAAAGGTCCTCCTTACCGGCTACCAGGTGGAGGGTACAAACGGGAGAATGGCTCTGGAAAACAGGCTTATCGAGGATAACGGCACCATTTTTACCCTCAGGCCGAAGGTCGAGCAGTACGATTTTTCCGCACACTGCGGCGATAAGGAATTAAAAGAGCTTGTACGGCAGTGCTGCGACAGAGGCACGGAAAGGGTTTTTGTTATGCACGGGGAAAAGACAGGGGAGTTTGCCGAATGGATAAGGGAAGAAGTCGGAGTAAAGGCATATGCGCCCGTAAACGGGGAGACTTTTGTGTTTTAATTCCGATAAGTTTTTAAAATTTTTGAGTTGCCTGGTCCTGATTTGTGAACCGGATTTATTGTTTTATCTGGATTGGTTGATTGTGGAATCTAGAAAACCCCTGGCTCTCAACGGCCGACACAGGCGGCCGGGCGTTTCAAGACTGATACAAAAAGGATGCATACTTTCATACCACCGTTTTTTGATCGAAAATGGAGATTTAAGTATTCAAGGCCGGGTTTTTTAGAAATCAAATTTTTTATGTGTGTCGTTACGAAAAGACCGCTCGCTTGCGCGACCGGTGAGAGAACCGTCTCCTCCCACTTGAAATCACTGAAAGATTGCCGGAAATTGGATTTAAGCCACAAAATCCGGACCCTGGCCGAAGTTGTAAAATCTATATGTGAACTACCGCTCGGCTAAAGCCCGACCGGCTTCCTGCTTCATACATTGGAAAGTGGACGCTTATATCCCCTGAGCTAAAGACTCAGGGGTTTTACGCTGCATTCTATAAAACCCGGCATGTGGCGTTGAAAACCCGGCAAGCTCGGTAAAACATAAAAAATCTATTTGGCCGGACAGGACGAAAAGCATTTTGAGTCACCTGGTCCTGTTTTTATAATGATCCGATATCTTTATTCCGGTCGGTCAAGATTGATTCTATGACATCATTATGGGGTTGGAAATGCCTGAGTTTGGAGAGCCGATTTCCAACCGGGT
>JAQVBP010000080.1:3825-6102 GCA_028690255.1 Methanosarcinaceae archaeon | reverse complement strand
TTTTGAGTCACCTGGTCCTGTTTTTATAATGATCCGATATCTTTATTCCGGTCGGTCAAGATTGATTCTATGACATCATTATGGGGTTGGAAATGCCTGAGTTTGGAGAGCCGATTTCCAACCGGGTATCCGAAGTGCTCAGAGTTTATGGACCTTTATCCCGGCAAGAGCGTCCCGAACCATTCCCTGGATATCCAGCTTTTTTTCTTCCTCCACGATGCGGTCGTACTCCGCCTTTACTTCGGGGCGTTCGGGAACGGCTGTGCAGCTTCCCGCAGGCCTGATTGAGATGTCAAACGTGCCTATCCTGCGGGCTATGTCCACGATTTCACTCTTATCATAGGTTATTAAAGGGTGGTAGATCGGAATTGCAAGCTGGTAGATCTCGGCATACATATTTGCCGCGGTCTGGGAAGCCACCTGCCCGAGAGAGGAGCCGGTAACAATCCCGCTTGCTTTTTCTTTATTCATGATTTCAAAAGCTTCCCTGTACATCATGCGTTTGCAGAGCAGACAGGTGTTTTTCCGGTCGCAGGCCTCAATAAAGGCCCTGAGACTCGGGCCATGTGAGATTTCATAGGTGGTAAACTGGTGTCCTGGGGCCCAGGTCTGGAGCTGCCTTATACAATCAAAGGCCCTTTCCCGGGCCGCGTCTTCCGCGTAAGGGCAGGTATTGCAGTAGATGGGGATGATACTTACCCCGCGCTTCATCATGAGCCAGGCCGCAACCGGAGAGTCGATTCCTCCGGACATGAGGACCACCATGGAACCCTGCGTCCCCAGAGGAAGTCCTCCAACCCCCTGAACTTTCCCAAGGTAGACATAGGCCTTATCCTGCCGCATCTCGACAAAAATTTCCTTATCGGGGGTTGTGAGGTCCACGGAAGGGGTTTTTCCCTGTGCTTCAAGGGCAAGCCAGACGGCGTCCCCGCAGGCCCTCCCGAGGTCGGCCGAAGAGAATGAGTGGTTTCCGCTCCTCCTGGCCCGGATAGCAAAAGACTCCCCGTCCCTTATCATGGAAGGAGCGAGCTTTGCACATAAAGTGGCGGCACTTTCGAGGTCAGGGGAGGTCTCCTGTGAATAAGATGCCGAAACCACTCCGAAAACATCTGCGGCAGCCTTTGCTGCCTGCTCTCCGGCTCCTTCGATAAAGATGCGGCCCCATTCCCGCCGAATTCCGGAATAAGCGATTTTTCTTAAATCAAGCATTGAGGCTATGTTTTGCACGAGAATTTTTTCATACCAGTTCCGAACTCCCGTACTTTTTAATGCAAGCTCCCCGTAGCGGACAAGAATCGTATAAACGGAAGCATCCTCCGGGACCAAAGGAGCCTTTTCCTCA
Source organism: Methanosarcinaceae archaeon (assembly GCA_028690255.1). GTDB lineage: Archaea > Halobacteriota > Methanosarcinia > Methanosarcinales > Methanosarcinaceae > JAQVBP01. The sequence continues at coordinate 4,760 of JAQVBP010000080.1, read as the reverse complement.
CTCGTAAATTCAGAAATATCACTCTCATTGCTGACCATGGATTACGGTATTGCTGGCATCGGGTTTAAAGCTTTCAGCGAGGAAAAATTATTTAGGAGGGGGAAGAGGGCCCCGGCCGCAGCCCACTGAAAAAGTCCGACTCGAGCTTTTTGTGCCTGAAGCATACCCGCCCTGAAACCCCGGGGCTTTCGGAAGGATACGGGGCCGGAACCAAAAACTATAATCAGAAGCATCGGAAGCGGGTTTGATGCTGCAGCCCCCATTAACTATCTATATAAAAATATATAAATATTCAAATTTTTTTTGAAAACCTATATAAAATATTAACTGCATAGTAATGTATGGTATTGTGCATCACGCACAATTACATAGACATTGGGTAAGACTGGGAACAGTGCCCCAACTATCGAAGCAACTCAAGCAAAAATAATTACAACCCCGTCAGAGGTGGATTATAAAATGGATGCTTTGAAAGCGCTTGCAGGGAAATCGATAGTAACAGTCCTAACAGCCTATAGCCTGTTACTTGTTTTGTTCCCTGTTGGCTGGATAGTCCTGCTTGGGACCCTTGTAAGGAAACCGAGCACGGATAAAAGGTCTATAGAGGCAAGAATTCTCGGAGCAGACATCGAAGTCTGAACTTCGGGTAAAACATGGCATGGGTTTCGGAAACAAACAAGGAAACAGGAAGTGTTTCTGGCCAACATTCTTGCACCCAGCACCGGTGTCGAAATCAACAAGGAAACAGATAGTGTTTCTGGCCACATTCGCACCAATGCCAGTAAATTGAAACCTGGTTAGGGAGGATGTCGGAAACAAACAAGGAAACTAAAGTTTCTGGGAAACATTCAGACAACCCCTTTTGTTTTATTATTGCTCTTATTATTGCTCTTATTATTGCTCTTATTATTGCTCTTATTATTGCTCTTATTATT
>JAQVBP010000080.1:0-3725 GCA_028690255.1 Methanosarcinaceae archaeon | reverse complement strand
TTATTATTGCTCTTATTATTGCTCTTATTATTGCTCTTATTATTGCTCTTATTATTGCTCTTATTATTACACCCACCATCACTTTTTAATTATTTTTTCCACCAATTTTATTACTATTTTATAAATAACTGCGTTTTTTTCATATAGCTTCCGGAAAATTAGTTCGGGGTAAATTTTACGGAGGATTTTTTTCAGAGAGGGTTTGCCAGCCGGAATCAGGCACAGATTCAGAAAATTCTACTTTTTTGAAAGTATATAAATAAATATTTATAGATAACAGAATACAGGATTATTCATACTGATTTTCCGGAGACGACTTACCATGGAAATGGAATCTTCCGATGCTTCTATATCCACCCTTATCGCATGCGTTGCATCAAATGATGACCTTGAAAGTGCAATTGATTTTGCCGTTGATTTTGCAGCCAGGTATTCAATTATCCCGAAAACCCTGTTCGAGCTCACATCAATCTGTGAAAAAGAGGAAATGTTCCGGGAAAAGTATGTTTTTGCAAGGGCCTGTGCCGCAAGCTCAGACGGAAAACTTCGGGAAGACGCCTACCTGCTTGCAGGGGATACGGCTTTATTCCTTAAACAGAAAGACCGGGCCCTCCAGGACTACCTTACAGCCCTTTCATTAAACCCCGAAAACCCCGAGGCCCTTTCCAGACAGGGTTTTACCCTGACAGAACTCGAGCGGCCGGAAGAAGCCCTTCGGGTCCTTGAAAAAGCCCTTGTACGGCATCCCTTCCACCCGGACACCCTCTGCAATTACGGCTACCTCCTCTCCCGCCCGGGCCATTTTGCCGAAGCCGAGAGAGCCTTCCGAAAAGCCCTTGTCCTCGACCCCATGCACGTAAATACCCACTGCCGGTACGGCACCCTCCTCTCCGAACTCGGCAAGAACACAGGTGCCCTCTACCATTACAAACGGGCCCTGGAACTCGACCCCATGCACGCGGAATCAAACTACCGCTACGCCCTCTTCCTGACCCGGGCCAAAAACCCAATAGATGCCGAGGTCCACTACCTGACCGCCCTCATGCTCGACCCCCAAAACCTCCCGGTCCACCGCAGCTACGCCCAGATGCTCTCCGACTGCGGCCACCTCGACGGGGCCAGAAAACACTTCACTTACGCCCTAGACCTCGATCCCGAAGACGTCGAGACCCTGACCGGCTACGCCCTCCTCCTCACAAACTTCGGCCACCGCCACGCCGCTGAAGTCCAGTACAAAAAAGCCCTCGACCTCGACCCGAACAATATCAGGGCCCTGCACGGCTACGCCTACCTCCTGAAAGAAAGAGGGTTCGAGGGAAGGGCCGAGGAGATGAACAGGCGGGCGTCTGCTCTGGAAGTCGATAGTTGAACCGTTTTATCCGGGTGGAACTGAAGGGCCTGTCGGTATTAGATTGAAAGAATCCATAAGCCTGCCGCCGGAATTAAGAATTTTTGAGGTACATTTCCGGGGGTGGGATTTTCCGTTTGGTGGGGGCAACCGGATGATTTGTGGAAATTGAAATTTTTACTGCAGCAACCATTTCCAGATTGGTTTCACCAAGATTGTTTTTCCATCAACGTCCAGCACATCCTCTTCTTCGAGTGTCAGTATTAGCCCGCTCTCCAGCTTGTAAACATTAATGGCATCCATTAACCCTTCAATTTCCCTCTGCTTTGTTTTTGGGCTGTTGAGACTCACTGAGACCTGGATAACCTCACTTATACGCAGTCCCTCCCTCAGCACAAAATCACATTCCTTTTTCCCGTAATGGTAGTACAGTTCTTTCTCTCTTCGCAGGAGTTCGACAAAGACAAGATTTTCAAGCCTCTGACCATTATTCTCGGAGAAATTGAACGCCACGGTCTTCAGGAAACTGCTATCGATGGTGTAGATCTTGGAGGACGAAACCTTCTGCTTTTTCAGAGAGTAATCAAACCGTGGGAGCCGGTAGAGCAAAAACACATTCTGGAAATAATCAAGGTAGTTTTTTATCGTACTTAAACTCTTTATCCCACTCACGTTTTTCAATGTGGAATACGAATATACTCTGCCCACATTGGAAAGTAAGAACAGGATAAGGTCCTTGAGGGCACTTATCTCCTTTATATTATATCGAACCAGGATGTCTTTGTTCAGGATGTCTTCAAAATATCCTCTGGAAAGCTCAAGGTCTCCGCTTTTCAGGACAAGGGGAAAGCCACCGCTTTCAAAATATTCCAGAAAATACCTGAATATCTCAGCTTTCCGCTTGCTTGTAAGAAGTTCTAATTCCTGTCCGGATTTGTGACCTGATTCCGGGATTTCAATCCCCTTCAGGCGCAGGAATTCTCTGAATGAAAAAGGAAAAAGTTTGAGGACCCTGTTTCTTCCGGTAAGGAAAGTTGAGATTTCCGAACTAAGGAGCTGAGAGTTTGAGCCTGTGGCAAATACCTTTATGCCCTGTTTGTAAAGGTTGTTCAGCCACCTTTCCCAGAGAGGCCCGTTCTGGATCTCGTCAAAGAAATAGTACAGCTTTCCCTTTCCCTCTTTTTCAAGCTCTTCTCCGTAAAGTTCGATCACCAGGTCCTGCAAATCCTGATAATTTTTCACTTCAAAGTCCGAAAGCCGGATATCATCGAAGTCCACATAAAACTTAACTCCCTCAAGAGGCCCGGCTATCAACTTCAAAAGTGAACTCTTCCCGCAACGCCTGATCCCCGAGATGACAACGATTTCATTTCCCCTGAGATACTTCTCAAGGTCAAGATCACGGAAAACAAGCTCCTCCCCTTTTCTGAAATAATCCTGCTGGTCGATAATTACCTGGCGAAGCTGGTTTTTTTCCATCTATACCATATATCCGGAAGTTTATTCATATAGCTTTCGTTATCATTTAACAAGTTTATAGGTATAGATGTTAAATTGCAATGTAAGGTTTAAAAATGAAGGTCTCATTTTATGGCCGCCCTCATGCTCGGCCCCAAAAACCTCCCGGTCCACAGAAGCTATGCAAAAATGCTCTCCTCCTGCGGCCACCGCCACGCCGCCGAAGTCCGGTATAAAAAAGCCCTCGATTTAGATACGAACAATATCAGGGGTCTGCCGGTATTTAACTGAAAGAATCCATAAGCCTGCCTCTGGAATGGATAATTTTTGAGGGAGATTTCCGGGGGTGGGTTTGAAGTGGATTGACTGGGGAGGCCGGGGGGTTTAGTTTTTTTGGGGCCGGATTTTTTGAATCGATTTTTTCAGAATTCGAAGGTAGGTTTGATTTCTGAGATTTCTAGGAATACGGGGTAGCTACACGCCTGCGAAAAAGGTGGCATAGTCCAAAATTTAAATAAAACAGACAAAATGATGCAAAATTATTAATTAGTTGCTTCATAAGAAATTCTGAAACCGTAAAAAGCTGGATGGGTCAGGCCTTCACTGATCAGAAATAAAAAAATATGGGGGTTAAAGTCAAGGTAAGGGTGAATGGAAAGGAAGGCAACTGTTTTAAGGTGCTTTCCTTTGAGGTTAAGGGCAAGGGCAATCAGAGTCCATCCGAATCCGAGGGGGGATATGATGTTTTCCAGGAATTTTCTTCCGTGTTTATTTTCGGAGAATAACGGATTTCAGCGGCGGAATGAAATTAAAGTGAGGGCAAAAACGGCGGCGAGGATTGTGAAGGCCGGAATGGATTCAGAGGACGTTGAATTTGAAGAAGGTGAAGATTCTGAAGGTGATGTGGCTGGTGATGGGA
>JAQVBP010000079.1:10080-13291 GCA_028690255.1 Methanosarcinaceae archaeon | reverse complement strand
CCTGCCAGATGTCGGCAATTGACCACATAATATTTAATGAAAGGGGCATATCCGCAAGAATTCCTGCCCCTATCATGCACCCGATGTAGGCAGAAAATACCCCCCATATCCCGTACCAGAGAGCAAAAACTATCATAAAAGCGACTGCAAAATACATATCTGATACACCAGGTACAGGCGAGACAGGATAGTTTACCACTGCAAACCTTGACAGAAGGGAATTTACCAGTACCAGGAAAAGTAAAATATTCAAATGAGTTGATACTGATTCTATATCGGGTATTAGATCCACTCCGTTTATTTTATACTGTAGTTTGAGTGCAACCGGATCTCTGGAGAATCATCCCCAAAGCTATAAAAATATATTTATATAAAATTATGAATCACTGTCTATAAATATATATGTATTTATATTACAATCTTATTATATGTAATAGTTGCAACAATATATAATATATTTATTCTTATCTATGAGCTTCATTGTTTTTCATAAGCTACTGCGATTTCAAATTTATACCTTAAACACGGATCTTGAGATCAGCCCATATCAAATATTTATTAAAGAACCACCGAACTTCCTTGTTAATCTTTGTTTATCCTTATTTAATCCTCGGATTTTGGAATCGATACACTACACATAAAGGAGTCACAGCAATGAAAACCGATCAAGAGGATATGGACCCACTCCGATTGAAGGGATGGTTCGCAAAACCATACTCTGTGGCAGTGACAACAATTTTGATTTTTTATCTGGTTCTTTATCAGGCCTGGTTGTATATCGCAAACTGGCTTGAAGTTGTTCATTTAAACGGGCTTGCTCCCGGAGATGTAACTTTTATAAAGGCCCTCACGTTCATTCTGGTCCTTCTGGTCGCCAACATAATATATATGGCACTCAGCAGACAGGTAGACCTTTTAAGGACCGTGAAAGACCAGAAGATAAAACTTTTTCTGTATGAAAAGAAATTTCAGATTTTTATTGACAATGTGCCTGAGGTTGCAGTCCAGGGCTTCGATCCGAACTGTAATGTACTTTACTGGAACACCGCAAGCGAAAAAATGTATGGTTTTTCCAAAAACGAAGCCCTTGGTAAAAAAATGACGGAACTTATAGTCCCAGTTGAAAATAAAACTAATTTTTTAAAAATTATCGCTTCCATGCAAAAAGACAGGAATTACGTTAATGTAACGGAAAATACCTTTTTAACGAAGGAAGGAGGAAATATTCCTGTATTTTCCAGCTATTCGGCCGTCCGGATACCTGAAGACAGGCTTGAGATCTTCTCCATGGAAATGGACCTTAGCGAAAGGAAAAGAATGGAGGAGACTCTTATGGAAGCAAAGGAACTTGCCGAGGCTTCAAACGTTGCTAAAAGCAGATTTCTGGCCAATATGAGCCATGAAATCCGAACGCCACTTAACGCGATCATTGGTTTTTCCGATCTGCTTTATGATAACTTCGCAGGCCCCTTAAATGAAAAACAGATGAAGTATGCAAAAAACATATCCGTAAGTGGGAAACACCTGTTAGGCATCATCAATGACATCCTTGACCTCTCAAAAGCAGAAGCCGGAAAGATGGAACTCCAGTATGAAAATATCCCGGTTCCCGGAATAGTTCAGGAGATCGTAGAAGTTATGAGGTCCTCTGTAAGTGACAGAGGGATAACCATCAACACCAGCATAGAAGATGATGTCGGTATGGTGGAAGCGGATAGCGGGAAGTTAAAGCAGATACTGTACAACCTCGTAGGAAATGCAGGCAAATTTTCCATTGACGGGGGAAACATTACCATAAGATGCAGCATAATTGAAGGATTTATTCACTTCGAGGTTAAAGACGAGGGAATAGGAATAAAAGAAGAAGACCTGCAAAAACTTTTCAAACCTTTCTCCCAACTCGACGAATCCACTGAAAGGAAGTATGAAGGCACAGGCCTGGGGCTATCTCTTGTAAAGAAACTGGTCGAACTCCATGGGGGAGATTTTTGGGTTAAAAGTGAGTACGGAAAGTACAGTATCTTCGGCTTCAGCCTCCCCCTTCAACCCCCCGATTCCATTAAAACTTTTCAGTCCGATTCTCCAGAACACCCCTTAACGGAGGCCTGAATCCCTGTCTGTGCCTTTCTTTTTCCAGAGTGCACGAGCTCAGATATTTATCCTCGGGACAAACCCACTTGCCCCCTTCCTCGAAAAAAGTGCAGCCTTTTTCGCATATCTCCTCTCCGAGAACCCGGGCCTTAACCTCACAATCCTCTATGAAAGTGACTCAGAAAACTTCGGGCAGGCCCTCTCTCTCAAAACCCTTTTTCCAGAAAAACCGGAAATTCCTCTCTCAACCCCGGCCGACCGAAGGGCCGGGCCCGAAGAGCAAACTTCCTCAAAAATCCGGGGCCTCACGGAAGAGATCCTCTCGGTAGTTCCCGGGGAAGCCTCGAAAAAACAATCCCGAAAAATCGAGGACAGGATATTTATCCGGCAGTTCAACCTGAGGTTGCCGATAAACATAATCAGAGTCGATGAAAGGCTCTGGTACTGCATAACAACCCATATCCTTCCCTCAATCGACTCCTACATGGAAGTCTTTCCCGAAAATGAGCTTTACACCGAACTGCTCTCCTACCTTGCCTCCGTAAGCGACCCCGAAAAAGGGGGTCCCTTTCTCTCAAAACCCGGAGAGGAACTGATAGAAGTGTATGACCGAAAAGGTGTCCCACGCGGGATTTTGCCGAGAAAGGCCTTTTATACCACGGAGTTTCAGGGATCTGCCATCTGGGCCTTTGTCTTCAACCGGAAAGGAGAACTCCTCCTGCACCGTCGGAGCAGACACACGAAAGACAACAGACACCTCTGGGACAAATCGGTCGGGGGGCATGTGGATCTTTCGGACCGGGACAGTTCGGTCACTGCCAGGCGCGAACTTATAGAGGAACTCTTCTTGCCCGAGGCCGAATCTACCGACCCCATCAAAGCTTTCAGGCTGAGGGCCGGGATTGGGGATATAGTCCACCTCGGGGAATGGACCCCGAGAAAGAGGCAAAGGCCTGAGAAACTTTTCGGGCCTGCACTCAAAGAGCTTGACCCCCCGGACTGGGGGCTTTTCAGGGCCTTGGATGAAAAAGGAGAACCGCTTACAATTCCAAGAATCTCAAACAGGAGGATACGGGGAAACGGGAATAACAAAGAGGAAAACAAAGAGGAAAACAAAGAG
>JAQVBP010000079.1:4720-9980 GCA_028690255.1 Methanosarcinaceae archaeon | reverse complement strand
ATCATCTCGCCTGCGGGCTGGCTTGATACGGATGAACAGATGAAAGAAAAGCTCGGGCCTTCCGAAAAGACCGGGGCTGCAGAGGATCACAGGCTGGTGACGGTCCGGGGCCTGGGGAAGTGGATCGAAGAGGCTGAAAAACGGGGGATTACAAATGAAACTTTTACGGATGACCTGCTTTATATAAACTCCGAGCACAAAGAATTACTGGAGAGATTTTCGGAATTTGTGAACTGTGTTTTTCGATAATATGTTTTTGGCCCATCGGACCTTTAGTAAAAATATGAAATATCAAGGATTTTTATCCCGAAGCTCAGGTGTCAAAGAGCAATCGGGTAGTAAAATAAGACTGGTTTAGAATTTCAGGTAACCCTTTCTTTCGAGCCATTCCACCTGGGGCCTCGTGTATTTCCAGGAGACTTCGGCTTTTGAGTCCTGAACTTCCCAGGGGCTGGCTATGACAACATCCCCTTCGCGGATCCATATTCTCCTTTTCTTGGAGCCGGGAATCCGGCCCATGCGGACAACCCCATCCATACACTGTAGATTGACTCTTTTCGAACCAAGTAAACCTGTGACCATTGCCAGGACTTCATTTTTTTCCCTGCGGGGTGTGCGAACCCTTGTTACTTCCGGGCTATTTCCTGATTCTACTGTTTTGCTGGACCCTAATCTTCTTTTTCTCATATTGCTTCTATAGTTAGCCATATTTTAATACCTCGTTTATTGGTTTTTTTGATTTTTATAAAATCAATGATCCCTATTTTTATTTCCGAAGGTTGATCGGAGGAGCGCTGATATATCTTAATATATATCAGCTATTATATATAATTACTGTTTACACGGCCTGTATAAAGCAAGCAAAACTCGTGAGAACACAAAAAAATAAAAAAGTGAAAAAAAATTATATTCAATTGTAAACACAGTTACAAAAATAACAGTTAATATCTGTTGTTTTCCCTGGGTTTCCTGTGGTTTGGAAGACAGTCCCTGCAGTAAACAGGTCTTTCAGGATCGGGTTTGAAAGGCACTTCAGTCTCAGCACCACAATCAGAACAAATTGCAGTGTGCATTTCTCTGGGAGCTCCGAAATTGTTGTTCCTTCTAAAGTTTCCGTCGTTAAAAGCCATTTTTGGTTCACCTCCGCTTCAGCGGATAGTCAATAGTTTAAAAATAAGATTGTATAGAATTCTTTGATAAAAACAAAAATTGGTTTTTAACAACAGATTGTTATACGTCTCTTTATTTTTAACATTCTTAATAGACATTCAAATCATATATAGTTATCCATAATAGGAAGGCGCAGGCCCTCACTATTCAGTTTTGATTGACGTTATTTGATGTTATAATTATAGTTCCTTAACACTAAACTTCTTAACCTGAAACAAAAAGCGTATCGAAAAAAGGCTGAAGAAATCAATGCAAAGTCGGAGGCCGAAGAGAAAGTATGGGGTGAGGACAGCGTCTCTTACATTATTTCCCTGCGTTAATTTGATGTAGCTGCAGAATACACTGAACTCAATTATGGACACTCACAGCTCTGATAAAATGCAAAATTCTGGCTCGGGGCCTTGCAGAAAGGAGGAAACCGTCTTTCAGGTCCTCAAACAGGAACGGAAGCCTAAAAACCAAAAATCGAAATACCAGCTCCTGTTGATCTCAAACCTGAAAAAAGAGCTCGTAAAAGCCAGAGCCCTCTCCCCTGAAAACCTCGCGGTCGAAATCCGGGAAATCGGTTTTACCTGCCAGCTCTGCGGGAAGTGCTGCAAAAGGGCATACGGGGATAATCGGGTAATCGTCCTCTCTGAAGAAATCGAAATAATTCGGGAATACACAGGGGTTTCCAGACCTGAAATTGCAGGTCCACTCCTGCCGGACTGCCCGCCGTACTCTTTTGAAAGGGGCGGGGAAAAGGCCGGAAAGGGCCGGGAAAAGGACGGAGAAGGGAAGGAGACCTTTTCGGAGCTTATGGATGAGGTAGACGTCGATTCCGAAGGAAATATCCACACCTTCGGCTGGATGCTCAGGCGTAAAAGCAACGGGGATTGCGCCTTTATAGAGGAGGGGACAAACAGGTGTAAAATCTATCCTGTACGCTCCAGGCTCTGCAGCACCTATCCTTTCTACATGGAAGATTCAAAACTCCGGACATGTGAATGTGAGGGCCTGGGATATCCTGTTTCGGAGGGGGATAGCCGAAAAATGGCGGAAGCCGTATTTAACAGGTATCTGGCCGAACTTGAAGACATGCTTGCCATGTACGAGAAATTCGAGGACTTTGAAAAAGGGGGGAAGGGGCCGGAAATCGCAAAGAAAAATGCGAAGGCAAGCATATTTTCCTTTATAGTCCACGACAGCAAAGGAGCTTTCAGGACTACCGGGTAAGCTCCGGAGAAGGTAAACTTGAAGAAATGGAGGTTTCCGGGCTTTAATTATTTGAAAAGATGAAAGAATCCACTCTCCCACCTTGCCATTTCCATAAAGCCGGAACTATTGAGGAAGGAGGCTTCGCTTCCGGAATAAATCTTAAAACCGTAAAACTAAAATTGAAATTCGACAACAAACGAAAATTGGGGATTTTTGAATGGGGGACCAGCAGGAAAGGAATAATCAGGATAACGAAACGAATGTGGGAGCCGAAAATTCCATAATCAGCGTTTTCAATGTGTATAAGAAGTACAGGTTGGGGGATATCGAAGTCCCCGTCCTGCGGGGAATCGACCTGGAAGTCAGGCCGGGGGAGTTTCTTGCGATCATGGGCCCGTCGGGGTCCGGAAAGAGTACGCTTATGAATATGATAGGCTGCCTTGACAGGCCCACGGAGGGAAAAGTCCTTTTCAGAGGCATCGATATAAACAGTCTTTCGGACGGGGAACTTGCAAAACTCAGGGGGCTTGAAATCGGATTTGTGTTCCAGACTTTTAACCTGATTCCCCGCCTGAGCGCACTTGAAAATGTAAAACTCCCCTCCTATGCCAATTCAATACCCGGAATTGACCCCGATGAGCACGCAAGAAACCTTCTTAAAACCGTAGGCCTCGAAGACAGGATGCGGCATAAACCTAACGAACTTTCGGGCGGGCAGTCCCAGCGGGTGGCAATCGCCAGGGCCCTTATGAATGATCCGGCTCTTATCCTGGCCGACGAGCCCACCGGAAACCTGGATTCAAAAACCAGCCTTGAGATTATGGAACTTTTTTCCGAGCTTAACCGGCAGGGCCGGACCATTATAATGATTACCCATGACCCCGAGGTTGCGGAATACGCGGAAAGGGTTGTTTATGTGAAAGATGGTCTGATTCAGAAAGATTATGGGGATCAGGCCGACAGATGAAATAGTTTTCCGGAAAAGGCCCCCTTTTTAATGCTCCTGTTCCCATTATCCGGCTTCCGGGATATTTTTTGGGCCGGATTTCAGGGACAGCCCTCCGGCTGGAGGGTCCAAGTATCATTTTTAGCTTATGAGGGCCTTTTCCAGTAACTTATTGAGATCTCTCAGACGTGGGTTCAGGGCTGTATTCTTCTTCAGGGTTTACGGTTATTGGCCCTCTCCTAAAAATATGATCGGATGTTGCCCTTCCATCAGGCCTTCGCCTTTCGTGAACTACCGCTCGGCTAAAGACCGACCGGCTTCCTGCTTCATACCCCGGAGCAAACTCCACCAGTCCACAGGCTCTTCCCGCCGTTCCGGCGGTGATTAATTTATAGTTCACTTTTGTTTGGCTATTTTCCAGTTACACTGGAAATCCCACAAATTTCCAATTTGTGCGATCGCAAAAGTGAATAGGATTAAAATGAATTATTAATATATTAACGTTTTGAAATATTAATATATTAACGTTTTGAAATTAAACCATTTATTGGAAAGTGGATGCTTATATCCCCTGAGCTAAAGACTCAGGGGTTTTACGCTGCATTCTATAAAGCCTCCGAAACGTCCTTCATGGTCGTTTCTGAAGTTTTTTTCTGTGTGTCCTCCGAAGGAGAAGGTCTCCCTTATTTCATTAAGGTCTTCCTGGCTTTCGGCACTGCTTACTATATTCTTTAGTTCTGCAAGTTCAGTGATCCTGGCTTCAAGGTTCTCTTCGCTGAAGAATCTGTTTTCATTTTCATCGAAGTTTTCCAGTTTTTCTTCAAGCCTGGCAATCTGCCTGTCAAGCATTGCAAGCCTTTCTTCCTTTGCGAAAGAGAATTTTACTTCCTTGAGGGCGTCCAGGTCTTCAGCCCCGCTGATAGCTTCATACCGGGCCTGAAGTTTGGAGATCTGCTCCCCGAGTTGTTCTTCGAGTTTTGTGGCCCTGTCTTCATCTTCGGACCCCTTGAGTTCAGTTTTCATTTTCTCAAGTTTTTCAATCTGTTCTTCAAGGGACTCAAGTTTGTTTTCTTTTACGTGATCAAAGATTATTTTCTCAAGCGCTTCCGCGCTGGTAGCTCCCTCTACCTCTTTGTAGAAGGACTCAAGTAGAACAAGCTTTGCATCAAGTTCTTTGGCCATATCCTCGTTATCGTTTTCGAGACAGCGGGCCTTCATTTCATTGAGTCTGTCAATCCGGTTATCGAGCTGTTCAAGGATGATTGCCTGAACATCGGTGAAATTCTCTTCGTTCAGGTCCTCTAGCAGAACAAGACCCATTCCTGCGGGCATCTGTGTGTTTCCGGACATCTTCTGCATCCCCTGCATTCCATCCATGCCTTTTGCAGCTCTCATATTACCCACCATTTTCCCGTTCCTTGCAATGTCAGAATCTTCCGCCACGGTCGTTTCTTCTGCCGCAAAAGCTCCGGAGGGGATGATACTTAATACCATCAGCACCAGAGCGAAACCGCCAAATGCTTTCAATGATTTTGTTTTCATAATATATCTCCGTTAGTTGTTTCTCCCGATCGGGCTGCCCTTCTCCGGAGGTTACTCAGCTTCTCCGGAGGTTACTCAGAATCCTCTCCCGGCAGCCTGCCGGTTCACAACCTCAAGAGGGGGAGAGAATAATATAAGCTTACTTTCAAAATTAGGACAAAAAAGAGATTATTATCTTAAAATAAGCTTTATTATTGTTTTAATTACTTTACAGATCTTTAAAAATAGTTATAATGCTTAATTAATGCATATAATTTCTTATCTGGCTTTCCTTTTTTGAGTTACATTTCCAGAGTTACATTTCCAGAGTTACATTTCCAGAGTTACATTTCCAGAGTTACATTTCCAGAGTTACATTTCCAGAGTTCTGCTTCGGGATCTGAACATTTTTTTCATAGATAAAAG
>JAQVBP010000079.1:0-4620 GCA_028690255.1 Methanosarcinaceae archaeon | reverse complement strand
GAGTTACATTTCCAGAGTTACATTTCCAGAGTTACATTTCCAGAGTTACATTTCCAGAGTTACATTTCCAGAGTTACATTTCCAGAGTTCTGCTTCGGGATCTGAACATTTTTTTCATAGATAAAAGAGGATTGGAAATTTCGGTTTGCTACGTTTCCCCCGGAACGAGCAAATGGGATTAATTTACTTTTCCCTGCCCTCAACAGGAATTGAAAAACCGAATATGCTGCCTTTGCCCTCCTCACTCCTGAACCACACATACCCGTTATGGAGCTGTACCAGCTGCTTTATGAGGGCGAGCCCAAGGCCGGTGCCTCCGTACTTTTTTGAAATTGAAGAATCAATCTGGCTGAAAGGCTTAAAGAGCTTGTGACGGTCTTCCTTTGCGATTCCGATCCCCCTGTCTTTTACCTCGATTTTTACCCTACCCTCTCTCCGGCTCACGTGGACCCGGACACAACTACCATCAGGGGAAAACTTGATTGCATTACTCAGGAGGTTCTCAAGGATCTGAACAAATTTATCCTTGTCAGCCCGGATATTCCCAAAATCAGCTTCAATAATTAGTTCCAGTTTTATGTGATTCTTTTCTGCTATCGGAAACAGGAGATTCAGAACTTCTTCTATGATCTCATACAATGGGAACTCCTCATAATTGAGTTCCATTTTTCCGGCTTCAATTTTCGAAAAATCCAGGAGGTCATTGATCATATTCAGAAGATGCCTCCCGCTCGTCTGGATGTCGCCAATGTGTTTCATTTGTTTTTCATTAAGGGGACCGTAAATTCCCTCCTGTAAGAGCTCAGAAAACCCGAGAATCGAATTAAGGGGAGTTCGAAGTTCGTGGCTCATATTAGCCAGAAACTCGCCTTTGGTCCGGTTAGAGGCCTCAGCCGCTTCCTTTTCATAGAACAGTTTTTCAGCTTTCTTGCTGGAAGTAATGTCCAGGCCGGTTTCCAGAATCCCGACTATTTTCCCGTCCTCATTTTTGACAGGAATTGCCTGAATGTACCATACACTCCCGTCCCGGGTAGTAACTTCTCCTGTTTTTTTCACCCCGTTTTCAAGGACCTTTTCAAGCTGCAAGACTTCATAAACATTTTTCCAGATTCCCGAGCCGTCAAGCTGGCAATAAGTTCTGGCCTCTTCAAGTTTCATATTCATGAGCTTAAGGGCAACCCTATTAGCCCATATAACCTTGAAATCAGGGGATACAAACACGATAATTTCGTTAATAGAATCGAGTATGTATTTCTTTTCCATCTCCTGAGCTTTAACCTCTTTTTCAGCCCTGACAATGTTATCCAGCATCGCGTTAATCCCCTGACCCAGCCTGTATAACTCGTCATTGCCTTTGACATCAAGCCTTCCGGACAGGTCTTTATCTTTTTTGACATTTCCAACAAAGGAATCAATCTCCTTAAGTCTCGAAACAAAGAGGCGGCAATGGGTAAAAGCAGTTCCTGCACCCATAAAAAGCCAGGTCATAAGGATAAATAAATACGTAAAATCAAGGTTTTTCAGGATTTGAGCATAGCTGTCCCTGGGAAACTCGACTCTGCACATGAAGGTGGGCTGCCCTCCGGTATCTTTCAGGACAAAATACCCCCTTGCCTTTTCCCCATCCGGAAAATCAATGGCCACTTCATTGAGCGCATCTCCGAACTTTTCCTTAAATTCAGGGGGAATTTTCCCATCCACATTTTGGAAAATAAGAGCAGAAGAGCTAACCTCCTCAACTGATTTGATGAAAGTTCCGTCAAGATTCTTGCCTAAAATAAATGTTCCCTGAACAGGACCTTCCTGAGTGTTCTTCAAAACAGGAAAAGAAACCACATTCATGGGTTTTCCTTCAAACAGGATAACCCCGCTTTTTCTGTCCGTCCTGTTCTGTACAGGAAGAGAGTACTCAGTTAATTTTATCAGGAGTTCCGAAGCTGGAAAATACGGCCCTTCATATGTCTGATTTCTGTATCTGGAATATACCAGGCCTCCGGAATCATTAATAAACAGCATCAGATTCGCATCAAGACATTTCAGAGAGTCTCCTTCTAAATTCTTTTTAACATATTCCGGATTTTCCGTCCGGACAAAATCATATGTTTCATCCCGGAAAGCCCAGTCCTCAGCCGTTCTTGCAAGGTATGAACTTTGAGATGAAATTGCATACCGAACGATGTCCACATTCCTCATCATATTCCGTTCTTCGAGGGCCAGGCAATTTGAATGCAAAGTGCTGTGTGAAAACGTAAATGCCAGAAACAGCAATCCAAAAATAAAAACAGAGACCAGTATAATTTTTTTACTAATATCTATGAAAACACCCCGGAAAAATTAACTGGATACAGTTGTTGATAAATAAAATAGTTCTCAATAAATAATAGGGGCGAGAACTATTTAATATTTATTAAATGTGTGGGATAAATAAATACGGAATCAAACGATTTCGGGGGTCGTTTAAGACCTGTTATAATTAGCAGGAACGGCCAATGAATTCCGAAAAATAGGTATTTTCCCATTCCCTCGTTTTTTTCAGCATCAAAGTTTAAAGCCAGCCCCGAACAAATAACTGAGTGAGGAATTTTTTCTTATCTTCGGGTAAATTGGGGATCTGACGGAAATATCCGGAGTAAACATACTCAACCTTTTAATCTGCTTTTGGCAGGTATATATTCTATTGAAAAATTTTCTTATGATGTTTTTTTGCCACATAAGACAGCGGTGCGAAAGTATGCATATGTTTTTCATCGTTCTTGAAACGCCCGGCCGCCTGCGTCGGTCGTTGAGGGCCAGGGTTTTCTGAACCATAAAAATCAGCCATGTTCCGGCAAAACAATAAATCCGGTTCATAAATCCGGGCCAGGCGATTCAAAAAACCTTCCGTCAGGACCGGGCAAATATATTTATTATGATTTTCGAGCTTGCCGGGCTTTCAACGCCGCAGCCCGGTTTTAATATGTCCACTTTTCCACTTCGGCCCGGGCTTCATTTTTGTAGCTAAAACCCAATTTCCTACATTGTTCATTGATTTCGAAAACTGGAAACGGGGCACTCACAGGTCACGCAAGCTAGCGGCCTTTTCGTGATGACAAAAAGAAATCTGCCGAATATAGCTGCCTTGCTTCTTTCAGCATCAAAGTTTAAAGCCAGACCCGGACAAATACTGAGTGAGGAATTTTTATTCATCTTCGGGGTTTTCTTAATTTAGGGGATCGGTTTATGGAACTATCCGGAGTAAACATACTCGAGCTTTTGACAGAAATCGACAGCTTTGTCTGGGGACCCCCGCTTCTTCTCCTTCTCGTGGGCACAGGCTTTTTCCTGACCTTTCGCCTGGGCCTTATCCAGGTCTTCAGGCTGCCGCTTGCCCTTAAATACGTCGTAAAATCCAGAAAATCCGAAGCCGGTCTGCAAGGAGACGTCTCCAGTTTTGCGGCCCTTTCAACGGCCCTTGCCGCAACCATCGGGACCGGAAACATTGTAGGCGTTGCAACGGCCATCAAGCTGGGTGGCCCCGGAGCTCTGTTCTGGATGTTTCTTGCGGCCTTTTTCGGGATGGCGACCATGTACTCCGAGGCCCTTCTTGCAGTCCGGTTCCGGGTCACGGATGAAAACGGGCAGATGTCCGGGGGGCCCATGTATTATATCAAAAACGGGCTTGCGGATAAGTGGTACGGGAAAGTACTCTCCTGGCTTTTTGCCTTCTTCGGGCTCAGTGTGGCCCTTTTCGGGATAGGGACCTTCCCGCAGGTCAATGCCATAGTGGACTCGGCCCGGATAGCTTTTGATGTCCCGGAAGTCCTGACTGCGGCCGTACTGGGCCTGTTTGTGGCTTTCGTGACCCTCGGGGGGATTAAGAGAATTGCGGGGGTTGCCCAGTTCCTGGTACCTTTCATGGCAACGGCCTATGTGCTCGGCTGCCTGATTATACTTGGATTGAACCTTGACAAAATCCCTGCAACTTTCTCCCTTATCCTCAGTTCGGCTTTCACGGAAACCGCAGCCAGGGGCGGCTTTCTCGGGGCCGGTGTGATGCTCTCTGTCCGGATGGGAATTGCGCGGGGGATTTTTTCAAACGAAGCCGGACTCGGAAGTACACCCATAGCGGCCGCGGCCGCAAAAGTAAAGGAGCCTGCAAAACAGGGCCTGATCTCCATGACCGGGACCTTTTTCGATACCATCGTCGTCTGTATACTGACAGGAACGGTCCTTATCATGACGGACTCCTGGACCGGGGACCTTGCCGGGGCCTACATGACCAGCTACGCCTTTTCGACCGTGCTTTCCGATGCCGGTAGCTACATTGTGACCGTGGGCCTGATCTTCTTTGCTTTTACCACCATCATCGGCTGGAACTACTACGGGGAGCGCTGCACGGAATTCCTCTTCGGGGTGGGGGGAATTCTTCCTTACAAAATCCTTTATATACTCATCGTCGCCTCGGGAGCCTTCCTGACTCTGGATGTGATCTGGGTCCTCGCGGATATCGTTAACGGACTAATGGCTATTCCGAACCTGATCGCCCTGCTGATGCTGAGGAAAGTCATTACGGCAGAGACCGGAGAATATTTCCGGAAACTGGATTCCGAAAAGCAGAACGCAGAGCCGGGAGAAAACCGG
>JAQVBP010000240.1 GCA_028690255.1 Methanosarcinaceae archaeon | reverse complement strand
GGTTTGCCGTCGGTTCGTCGAGGAAGAGCACCCTGGGGTCGTTGATCAGCGCCTGGGCGAGCCCGAGCCGCTGCTTCATGCCGCGGGAGTACTCAGAGGCCTTCTGGGTGACGCCGTCGAGGTGGACCAGTTCGAGGAGTTCGACGATCCGCTCCTTGCGCTTCCTCGCGTCCATCCCGTAGAACCGGGCGAAGTAGTCCAGGTTCTGTTCGCCGGTCATGTTCCCGTAGAACCCGACGTCTTCGGGTAGGTAGCCGATGATCTCCTTTACTTTCAGTGGGTCCTTCGCGACCTCGATCCCGTCGACCAGGCACCGGCCGCCGGTGGGTTCGATCATGCCGGTGAGCATCAGGATCGTCGTGCTCTTCCCCGCTCCGTTCGGGCCGAGGAAGCCGAATATGTCGCCTTCCCCGACCTCAAGGTCCAGACCGTCGACGGCCGCCTTTCCGTTGTATACCTTCGTGAGGTTCTCCGTTCGTATCATTGCACACCTCGCCGTGCCCGTGCGGCGGCGCCTATTGCAGACTTTGATATCCTCTTATTAACGTTTTCTGTGACATACGTCTACACGTCGGAGGGGGATCATGATTCCAGCAGTTGCCAGGCCATGGTTCTTCCGAAAGAGCCCGGTGATCCGCCTTAAATCCGGTGATTGCCCGCGTACCGCCCCCCGCGCGGCATGAGTCCCGGTACCGGGATACTCTGCAGTGACGCCCCAATGAGGATGCAGCCCTGCTCGCTCATCCATCAGGCAGTCTACGCCAGAGTATGGGCGGGAACGGGAGATAAGGCGATGGTTAACTACGAAAAAAATCTGACCTATAAGAAGGGCCGCAATGCAAAAACCTTTTCTCCCGCCGGCCTGATGGTTCCTCTGATTGGTATGAGAAGGTTATTTTGTGCAGCAGCGGTGCTCGTGCTCGCATCCCTGGTGCTCGCGGCCGGGTGCACGTCGGCCCCGTCCCAGGCGGGGCATGTGACGATCCGGGGCGTGGACATCAGCATTCCGGACGGTCAGCCGCCGTCGAACGTCACCCACGTCACGGTGGTCCCGTACCTTGACGCGGTCTATGCAGCAGTGGACGGCGTCGACCTGCAGGTCAGCGCAAAAGAGGCCGGGACGGATATCGTCGTCGCGGAGACGGTCCTCCCCATCGGCAACCTGACGAGCGGCAGGACTGCGAAGGAGGAGATTGAGCTCGCGCTTGAGAACGGCAGGCGCTATGACATCTGGGTGACGGTATGGCAGGACGGGCGCATGCGGGAGTCGGGTTCGGTGAACGTCTTCCTCCCGGACAGGACGGCGGCCGGGCAGCGGCTGGCCTACTCGCTCCTCTCCGTCTCCGCGCTCGACGTCATGACCCCTGAGATCGACGCCGACCCGATCACGCTTGATATCGTCACCGAGATCGAAAACAGCGGCGGCGCTTCCGGGAACCTCGCCATGGAGATCCGGGCCGTCAACCTCCAGACCGGGATCACGGCCGTCCGCGAGTCCCGGCCGCTCGGGGCGGTTTCGGGAGACTCAACAACGAAGAAGGTGAGCCTGACGGTCCCCAACGGCTACGACTACGAGATCCGCATCCGGCTCATCGAGGACGGCGCGGCCTTTGCGACCAGCACCGGCCGGATCACCCTGGCCCCACAACCGCAGGTGATCCTTGCCGACGGCACGGTGTTCAGCCCCGCGAGGAGCACGTCGCCGGTCGCCCTCCCGTTTCCGACCCCGGCCCCGACCCCGGGGGTGCCGTCCTCCGCACAGGTCGGGCAGTTCCGGGTGCAGAGCAGCGGTGCGCCGATACCCACGTCTTCTCCGGGGTTCGAGGCCGGGCTCGCCGCCGCCGGGCTCCTCGGCGCCGGGCTTGCGAGACGGAGGAGGTAGGGTGGGTGCCGGAGGGCCTCACGGCGTGGAGGGTCTACCTCTGCGGGGTTGAAGGGGCAGAGCGGGAGGGCTCCCTCCGCAAGGGGGGAGGTGAAAGCGGAGCCCCTTCTTCACTTTCACCCCGCACAGGTATTCTTTATGCCGGAGGGAGTCCCAGATGATCCTATCGTATGCTGCGGAGGTACCAGTACCGGCTCTCTCCGACGAAGGATCAGGAACCCCTGATCGCCAGGCACCTCGGGTGCTGCCGGTATGTGTACAACTGGGCGCTCGCCCGCAAGAACCGGGCATATCACAACGAGAGCCTCAGTCTCTCAAAGTACGACCTCATGCAGCAGCTCCCGGCTCTCAAAGAAGAGTTGCCGTGGCTGAAAGAGGTCAACGCCCAGTCCCTGCAGCAATCGATCCACAATCTCTCCCGTGCGTTCACGAACTTCTTCGAGGGTCGCGCCGAAGAACCGACCTTCAAAAAGAAGCACGACCCCGAACAGGCGTTCACGGTGCCGCAGTCGTATACCCTGGACTTCAAGCAGGGTACCGTGAAACTCCCGAAGATCGGAACGCTCAAAGTCAAGTATCACCGCACCTTCGTGGGGACGACGAAGTCTGCAACCGTCATCCGCAGATCGACCGGCCGGTACTTCATCAGTATCGTGGTCGAGGACGGCCGGAAGCCTCCGCAACCCGCCGATCCGATCCCGGATCAGACGGTCGGGATCGATATGGGGCTGAAACACTACGCTGTTTTCTCGACCGGGGAGAAAGTGGAGAACCCGAAGTATCTCCGGAACGCCCAGACGCGGCTCGCCGTCTTACAGCGACGACTCGACCGCAAGCAGAAGGGTTCCCGGAACCGGAACAAAGCCCGGCTCAAGGTTGCACGGTGTCACCAAAAAATTGCCGATCAACGAAAGGACTTCCAGCACCAGCTCTCTTCTCGACTGGTTCGCGAAAACCAAGCCCTGGCTGTGGAGTCCCTGAACGTGGACGGCATGGTGAAGAATCACT
>JAQVBP010000239.1 GCA_028690255.1 Methanosarcinaceae archaeon | reverse complement strand
GTTTGACTGTTTAGGTTGACGCTTATATCCCCTGAGCTAAAGACTCAGGGGTTTTACGCTTCTGCCTATAAAATCTTAATTGAATTTTCCGAAAGCCCCGCTGCCCACATGTAAGGCCCCTGCCTGAAGCAATTAGACTGGGACGTGCAGTGATGTGCAGAGATGTGTAGAGATGTGTTGAGACGTTTAGAGACGTGAGGCCTTCGAGGAGGGGAAGCAGATAATAAGAATTCAATCCCTTTCCTCAAAGGCACCGATACAAAAAATCAGTCCCGGTCAGTCCTCCACGTCCAGAGACTGAATTATGTCATGGACGGTCAGTTCGCCTTTTCCCACCCTCCGAACAAGAGGATAAATATAAGAACAATCGTCAATCGCAGCCCAACGGGTCTCCCCGACATGTCTGATGACCTCGTTCATGATCTTTCCGCAGTCATCACAATACCTTGCATCACTTTCCGCTTCACATATTTCACATTTCATGAAAAGATACCCCCATAGGATATGAGGCAGGTGAAAATAAATAAATATTGGTGACGTATAATAAAATTCAATGTGTCGCCCGAATTTATAGGACGCAGTGTAAAACCCCTGAATTTTTAGCTCAGGGGTAGTTCACATTGAAATAATTATGTATCTGAAATTGTGGGGAATGTAATCTAACTATAGTGTGCTGGGCTGAAATTTTCAGACTGAAAAACTACCCCTATTCAGGGATTTATTTCTCTTTAATTCCCATCGGTCTTTTTACTCGATTACAATCACTGTTCCTTCCATCCAGGGATGATAAGTACATATATAGTCAAAGGTCCCTGCTTTTTCGAAGATGAAGGTAAAATTATCTCCTTCCCTCATGTCTTGCGAATCAAGGCCCGAGCCCACCACATTATGGATGGCCTTATCATAGTTTGTCCAGCGGACGGTCTGCCCGACCGAAACCGTGAGTACCTCAGGGATATACTTGAAGTCGCGGATTTCCACTTCAATGATATCGGTTTCTGCTTCCATTTCTGATTCTTCCTCGGTATTTTCTTTTGCAGGTCCGGGAACCTCCGAATCTCCATTCCCTGCACAGCCCCCGGTAATGAGGACGATCAGGACTATCAGGAAAATCCCCAGTTTGTTTCCCGGTTTGTTTCTTTTCATCTCCTATCCCCCTTATGCCTCTGCCTTTTGTTTTTCGTAATCTGGCATTTCATGCATGTTTTTACGTTTGGGCTGCAGGCCAGAAACCTCTTTTGGAATCTTATTTAGGGAACAAAGTTCAGGAATACGGCATCATCGACAATAATATAGAAAAGTTCGTCATTAATGGCAAAACCCCAAAAACCTGAAAGCCAGGGGGCCGGGGACAAATACTTTAATAATAAGGGAATGACTATTCATTCTAAATTTCAGCTTCGCTTTAACTTATGTTTACATTTACAGTAATTCCCATTTAAGGTGAATTTATGACATTAGCAAACCTCAGAACACATTACACGGCCGATGTAATCCCTGAAAATATCGAAGACGGTTCGAAAGTCACCCTCGCCGGCTGGGTCCACGAAGTCCGGGACCTTGGCGGAATCTGTTTTGTGGTCCTCAGGGACCGGGAAGGAAGAGCCCAGATTACACTCGTTAAAAAGAAAATCGACAGGGAACTCTTCAACGCCGCAAGGAAACTCGTGCGCGAGTCCATCATCTCGGTCACAGGCTCCGTAAAATTCGAAGAAAAGGCCCCCAACGGCTACGAGCTTATCCCTGACGAGATCAACGTCCTTAACGTTTCTGCCTCCCCGCTGCCCATGGACACCACAGGCAAGGTCGAAGCCGAACTCGACACCAGGCTCGACTCCCGTTTCATTGACCTCCGAAGAGCTGAAGCCACGGCCGTCTTCAAGGTCAGGCACCAGGTCCTCCAGGCAATCCGGGAATTCTTCGCAAAAAACAGGTTCCTCGAAACCGCAACCCCCAAAGTCGTCGCCACGGCAACCGAAGGCGGGACCGCGCTTTTCCCGATCACCTACTTTGACCGGGAAGCTTTCCTTAACCAGAGTCCTCAGCTCTTCAAGCAGATCCTCATGTCCGGCGGGTTTGACAGGGTCTTTGAAATCGGGCCTATTTTCAGAGCGGAAGAACACGACACCAGGAGGCACCTTAACGAAGCCACCTCAATCGATGTCGAGGTCAGCTTTGCCGACCACTTCGACGTCATGGAAATCCTTGAAGACCTGGTAGCCTACGCCTACACAAAGGTCATTGAAAACTGCAAGGCGTCCCTTGAGGCCCTGGGAGTGGAACTCAAGGTCCCCCAGACCCCATTCAAGAAACTCACCTATGAAGAGGTCATCGAAATCGTAAACGAAAAATCAGATGAAAAAATGAAGTGGGGAGACGACCTCGGCACCCAGTCCGAGCACCTCATCGGGCAGCACGTCTTCGAGACTACAGGCGAATCCCACTATTTCATCATCGACTGGCCGACCGAAATAAAGCCCTTCTACGCCATGCCTTACGAGGACAGGCCGAAATACTCCAAGTCCTTTGACATGATGCACCGCACCATGGAACTCTCCTCGGGCGCCCAGCGGATCCACCTGCCTGAGCTCCTGATAAACCGGATCGAATCCCAGGGCCTCGACCCCGAGGGCTTTGATTTCTACCTGAAGGCCTTCGAGTACGGAATGCCCCCACACGCGGGCTGGGGACTGGGCTGCGAGCGTTTTGTCATGACCATGCTCGGAACCAGCAACATCAGGGACACTGTCCTCTTCCCCAGAGACAGGAGAAGACTTTCCCCCTAACCTCTTTTCCTTTTTTTGTTAAAGAATTGAGAAGATCGTTAATTTTAAGTTTTGAGTTTGAATTTTGAGTTTGAATTTTGAGTTTGAATTTTGAGTTTGAATTTTGAGTTTGAATTTTGAGTTT
>JAQVBP010000238.1 GCA_028690255.1 Methanosarcinaceae archaeon | reverse complement strand
AAGTATTATCCAGAAGATTTCGGGGAACTGACGGTTGAGGTCCTGCATATGGACCTTGTTTTTGATGTTTATGAGGATAGGACGAATGTGAAGTCCGTACTCAGGGCCCGGACGCTCTCCGAACCTGTTGAGAACCTTGAGTTAAATTGTAAAGACCTCGAGGTCAGGGCCGTAAGCTGTTTTCAGTTTGAGAGTAATTACAGGTACAGGAGGGCCGACTCCATACTGGAGATTAATTTCCTGACTCCGGTGCCGCCTGAGACGGACTTTACTATCGTTACCGATACGGTGTGCAGGCCCACGAAGAATATCCTGGAGGGGCTGTACTATGACGAGACGCCTGCGGGGGCTCCTCCGCAGCAGATTACGCAGTGCCAGCAGTGGGGGTTCCAGAGGCTTGTGCCCTGCATTGACGATATGTGCGCAAAATGCACTTACAGGACCACCATTATAGCGGACGAGAGGTACACCAACCTGATCACCAACGGAGACGTTGTAGGCGAGAGGGAGTCCCTCGGAAACGGGCGGGACAAAATCGTTTATGAAAACACCGTGACTCCCATGGCGCCCTATCTCTTTTTCTTAGGCGTCGGGACCTACGAGACTTTCCGGCAGGAATTCGAGTATCCTGATGGGGATACCTTTATGCTCGAACTCCTTGTGCCTCCGAAATCGCCGGAAGGACCGGCAGGCCGGGCTCTTGATATCCTTAATGATGCGGTCATGTGGGTCTACCTCTTTACCGGGCCCGAACAGTACGACGAAGAAAAGCTCGCCGTCCGGCAGAAACTCAGGGGGCTTATCCGGGACCGGGACAGGTTGAAAAGAACCGGGTCCGGAAGCGGGACCGGAGGCGGAACTGGCCAGGGCTCCGAACGGGAAAATGCAGACGAAAGGCTTCAGGAACTTAGGCGGGAAATTGCTGAACTTGCCGCAGGGCTTAGTCCGGGCTACAAATACACCGGGACCGTCTACCGGGAAATCGGGATGCAGAACTCGGATTTCGGAGGAATGGAAAACGTCGGGAACACAACGATTACCACCAACCGCATCATGCCCTTTGCGCAGATCACGGACCCGGCCTTCGAGTACATGATAAGGGTCAAGGTGCACGAATACTACCATAACCAGAACGGCTCCGAGGTAACCGGGAAAAGCCCCTTCGAGATCTGGCTCAACGAAGCCGTAACCGTGCACGTCGAAGAGCAGTACCACGCCTTCCTATTCGGAAAAGATTACGCCAGGCTGCAGCGGATGCTCGACCTCCTGGCCCCCGGCTCCGGGACTTTTGCCCTTGACTCGGGCGCAGCCTCCATGCCAATCATCCCGGACGGCTTCAACGACCCTAACGACCTCATAACCGCAGTCACTTACGTAAAATCTCCCGAATACGTGCACATGGTCGAGGCCCTGATAGGAAAAGAGACTTTTGTCCGGGGCCTGGACACCTATTTCAAAAAATTCCGGCACGGAAACGCCACCACCGAAGACTGGATTCAGGTCATGGAAGAGGAAAGCGGACAACCTCTCCGGGAAATGGCCGACGTCTGGCTGAAGCAGACAAAGTTCCCTGTCGTGGACGTCGAAACCGAATACGATGAAAGCTCCAGGCAGTTTACCTTCTACCTCCGTCAGAAGGTGCCCGAAGGCGGAAAACCCTGGATTTTCCCGTTTAAGGCGGCGCTTGTTGACGAAAACGGAACGGATATGGCCGAAGTCCTTGAACCGGTCTCGGGAGAAGAGACGAAAATCGTAATTGAAAACACGGACAGGCCCGCGTTTCTCTCCCTCAACCGCGGCTACGCCTTCTACGGGAAACTTGTTTATGAAGCAAGCGAGGCCGAACTCCTCCTCCAGGTCAAAAAGGACAGCGACATAACAGGCAGGTTCACGGCTTTCTACACCCTGACGGACCGGGAAAAACTCAGGCTCCTTAAAGACCCGAAGGCAAAACCCTCCCTGAACTTCGTTGAACTTTATTACAAACTGCTCAATGACCGGGAACTTCTCGAAAAAGCCGGGGGTCAGTTCCTCGCCATCTTCGAGTCCGTGGAAGACGAAAAACTCGCCCACCGCTACCAGGCCCTCTACGACGTAAAACAGAGACTTCAGAAGGCCGTTGCCGAAAAGTACACAAACTCCATCATATCCCTCTACCACTACTTCGAGGAAGAATCGACAGCAAGGGACAGGACCCTTGAAGAAGAGGCAAGGGCCATCAAGAGCCGGCAGGCCAAAAACGTCTGCCTCGGGGTCCTGGCAACCCTCGACACCCCTGAGGTCCACGGCCTCATAAAACAGCAGTTCGAGACCGCTACCTGTGCAAGCGACAGGCTCGCCGCCTTTGCGGCCTTCATGAACAGTTCCGCCCCGGACAAAATGGAGCTCCTGGCCGCCTTCGAAGCCGAATCAAAGCGGAACCTGGTCGCCTGGGAAGCTTTCCTGGCTGTCATGGGAAGTAACAGTAGCCCTGAAGTCGTTGAGCTTGTCAGGAGGGCTGAAAGCTCGGACGCCTTCCGGATCGAGCAGGCCAACGACCAGAGAGCCCTTTACGGCAGCTTTGCCCGCAACCGGAAAAAAGCCCTCCAGACCGAAGAAGGCAGGGCCTTTATGGAAGAAGCTCTCGAAAAACTTGCGGCCGTAAACGAATACAGCACCGTGAACATGCTCAACGCCTTTGCGGACATCGACCGCATGGAAGAAAAGTACCACGCCCCGCTCGTGAAAATCCTGGCCGGCCTCCTGGAAAAACTCGACCCTGAAAAGTATCCGAGCGTCTACAACAGGAGCAAAAAACTCCTCCTCGGGGCCCCGAAGGCCCTTAAGGCTTATGAAAACGCACACGGGAAAATCCCGGGCCTTAAGGCCAAAGTCCCGAAATATTAATAATAATCTGGCAGATGAAGAGACAACCTGGCCGTAAAAACCTTTTTCCGGCT
>JAQVBP010000078.1 GCA_028690255.1 Methanosarcinaceae archaeon | reverse complement strand
ATGCGGCGGTTGATGCACTGCAGGGGTGTGAAGGAAAGGACGCCGTAATCTATGCAACCTGCGGTGGAGTTGCGGGGGATACGCTAAAACTGCTGCGGGAGGCCCTGGTACAAAAAGGGGTGCGGGTGAAGGGAGGGGTGGTTTTTACCCGGCCGGAAATCCGGAGTGTGGAGAAACGAAAGGAGTTGCTGGAACTGATAGAGTCTGCTGCCCTTCAGTAACCCATCAGCCGGAGGATGGAGGTCCTGGCGGCTTTGGCGGCCCTAGCCTTTTTGGTCTCTGCTGATTCGAACAGGCACGACTCACTGCCTCGCCGGACGAGCGGGGCCCCCGGACACGCATTCTCTCCACAGGGTAAAAGGCCTTTAAGGGGGGTGGAGCGATAGCTGCAGTGCTCGCTCTGGAGCCCGTTGCAATTCGGACTGGAGTGTGGATTGAAGAAAATGTCCTGTTTTAATTTTTGCCAATTTCCAGGTACTCTCCGGCCAATTCAACATACTCCGCTGCATTTTCCATTATGGCATCAATATCCGCTTCCGTAAGTTCCCTCTTAACCTTTGCCGGAACTCCGAGAATAAGGCTGTTTTCCGGGAATATCTTTCCTTCCGAGACCAGCGAATTTGCTCCCACAATCGAATTTTTCCCGATAACGGCCCCGTTAAGCACCGTGGCGTTCATCCCTATAAGGACGTTGTCCTCTATTTTACAGCCATGAATTACGGCCCCGTGCCCGACGGTTACGTTATCTCCGATCTCAACCCCGTTGACGGAGTCAACATGGATAACCGAATTGTCCTGAATGCTCGTCCTCTCCCCGATCTTTATCCGGTTTTCGTCTCCGCGAATAGCGGCCCCGAACCACACGCTTGAAAAAGCTCCGACTTCGACGTCTCCGATTATGTCCGCAGAACCTGCAACAAAGGCTTTTTCAGAAATCTTCGGGCTTTTGCCTTTGAAATCCATTATCATCTTTATGTCTCTCCGTTTGTTTGAATATCCTCTATTTTGCAATCATTTCCTTATGTGGTGCTCAGGAATACTTAGATACCTTTTACCTCTTAGCAATGATAAAACAATAATCCGGAAAGGGGATAAAATAAAAAAATAGAAAAAGAACTGAAATAGTCCTCTTGAGCTCGCGTAGCGAGCGAAAAGGACGCCGTGCTCCCGAAGCGGAACTCGGGCGAATCGCAATTCGGGAAGCGCAACTATGGGAGGCTTACTATGGGCTTTGGGCTTTAACACACCCGTGGAATCGGATCCCCGGCCGGAACATCGACATACCGCATCCCGCCAAGCCCGGTCCTCAACATAACGTCCCCTTCGTTTTCCGCGGTGACCTCGCCTATAAGGGCCGCGTCTTTTCCGTAAGGGTGTTGCCTGAGGATTTCCAGCACTTTTTCTTCAAAACCGGCCTTTACTCCGATAATCGCTTTTCCTTCGTTTGCGACTTCCAGGGGGTCCAGGCCCAGCATCTCGCAGGCGGCTGAGACGGCGGGTTTGAAGGGGATATTGGCTTCTTCGAGGAGGATTCCGACCCCGGCTTTCTGGGCCATTTCGTTTAAGGCGTTTGCAAGGCCTCCCCGGGTCGGGTCTTTCATAGCGGTGATTACCGGTTCGCCTTCCGGGGTTTTGAGGCTGAGGAGGGGCTCGACCAGTTTCCAGAGGGGGGCCGAGTCCGAGACCAGGTCCGTGTCGAAGTCAAAGCCTTCCCTGTGGGCTATAAGGGAGATGCCGTGGTCTCCTATCGTGCCTGTTACGAGCACGCTGTCCCCGGGCCGGAGGCCGCAGTCTCTTACCGGATGGTCGGTTATGCCGAGGCCTGCGGTGTTCAGGATGATCGAGTCAAGGGCGCTTTTTTCCAGGGTCTTGGTGTCCCCGGTTATGATCGGGACTCCGGCTTCGGAGGCCGTCTCGTCCATGGTTTTTATGATTTTTTCAAAATCGGCCAGAGGGAAACCTTCCGGGACGATGACTGCGCAGGTCAGGGCCAGAGGCCTTGCTCCCATTACGGTCAGGTCGTTTATCGTGCCTGAAACGGCAAGTCTTCCTATGTTCGTATCCGGGAAAAAGACCGGGGAAATCACGTGGCTGTCCGTTGTCAGGACAAGCTCGGAATTCGAGTTGAAATTTTCAAGCTTTACCGTTGAACCGTCGTCCAGGCTTTCCAGGCCCACGGAACCCGCGCTTTTATTCCTGAAATTCTTCAGGATGATTTCGCCTATCAGGGCCTGCATTACTTCTCCGCCGGCCCCGTGTTCGAGAGTAATTGTTTTTGAGTCCATAAAATCCCTTTAATACCCTGAAATTTTCTTAAATGCCCTTCATGTCCTTGATACCCTCTTCAAGGTAGCCAATCCAGGCTTTAAGGCTCTCTTTATCATGCTTCGAGGTTAAAAGGACCGGGATTTCAGGGTTGAGGATAAGAATGTCCCTTTTCATTGTTTCAGGGTTCACGTCCACGGCTTTTGCAATGTCCACCTTGTTGATCACGGCAAGTTCCGAAGTCTTGAAAATCATGGGGTGTTTGAGGATGATGTCGTCTCCTTCGCTCACGCTCACGGCAACCACCCTGAGCTCTTCCCCGAGCTTGAAGTCCACTGGACAGATGAGATTTCCCACGTTTTCGATGATCAGGAGGTCAATATTTTCAAGGTCAAGCTCCTCGAGGGCCTTTTCCACAAGTTTGGCGTCCAGGTGGCACTCCTTACCCGTATTTGCAGGTACCGTGGGGACCCCCAGTTTCCGGAAGCGGGAAGCGTCCATCTCGGCAATGACGTCGCCTGCGATAACGGCTATCCTGTACCTGTCTTTAAGGGCTTTTACAGCCTCCTCGATAAGGGTCGTCTTTCCGGAGCCAATCGCCCCCATAACGTTGACCGCAAAGACTTCGTGTTTTTCAAGTAGTTTTCTGTTTTTTTCGGCAAGCTTGTCGTTTGCCCTGAATACGTCGTGTCCCATATTGATTACGTGCATTAACATGACTACCACATCACAGATTAATAAGTTCAAAATTTAATCTAACATCAATCAAATAATAATTGACCGTCATTCAATCAAAGCAGGCTGGAATTCTTTTTCAATACCGATGAATTACTTTTCAATACCAATGAATTATTTTTCAATACCAATGAATTATTTTTCAATACCAATGAATTATTTTTCAATACCAATGAATTATTTTTCAATATCAATAGCCCTTATCAAAAGTTCCCTGCCTCCGGCAATCCGGGCATTTTTTCCGCATTTCGGGCAGGTGAGAGCCGAGATATATTCCAGGAGTTCGCTCTGCAGCTTTTCCTCTTCGCTTTCTCCGGAAGGCTCTTCAATGGGGCCGCTGTACCCGCAGTCACATTCGATAGAAGGGGAAATCATCTCCACCTTAAACTCCGCCCCCTCTGCAATACTGTCTTTTGCCAGGACCTCAAAACAGAACGCGAGCTGCTCGGGGTTCGTATGGGTAAGCCGGCCCATATCAAGGGTTACGGACTTTATCTCTCTGGCTTCATGGGTTCTGGCCGTTGCGAGCACCTGGTCAAGGATCTCACAGGCAATGGAATACTCATGCATTCCCGCGGTCTCCTTCCCTTCCGCCCCGTTTGTCCCCGGCCCTGGTACTCCGGTTGTATTTGAACCAGTTATAGCACATGCCCTCAAGGCTCACCATACAGGGGCCCGCAGGGTTCTTCGGGGTGCAGGCCTTCCCGAACATCGGGCAGTCCGTGGGTTTTGCCTTTCCGGTCAGGATCGAGGCGCAGATGCAGTTCTTCTTTCCCTTGCCCTGTTTCCTGGCCTTTTCCCGGATTTCTTCGAGAGCTTTTCCGTAAAGGTCCTCATGCCGTTTTGCGGCATCCTGTGCCTCAAACTCTTTTTTAAGGGCCAGGCCCGAGGCCTCTATCCTGCCAATACCTCTCCATTCCGAGGGGGTTGTCTTAAAGACTTCCTCCATCATCCTGAGGGCGATCAGGTTTCCTTCGGGTTTGACAACTCTCGGGTAGCCGTTGTCAACCCTGGATACCCCTTCCTCAACCTGTTCCTGAAGAAGGCTTATTCCCAGAAGGACGTCTCTTGCCTCAAAGCCGCTTACCACAACCGGGAAGCCTTTCTTTGCAAAGGGCTCAAAGGGCCCCGTCCCTATGATCGTTGCCACATGCCCGGGGGCGATAAAGGCATCCACCTCAACGTCTTTTATGAGCAGGTCGATTGCGGGAGGGGTGCGCTTCTGGGAGGTGAGAAGGCTGAAATTTTCCGGGAGGGGCCCGCGCAGCAGAGTCGCCGCATTTGCGGGAACGGTTGTCTCAAACCCGATTCCGAAAAAAACCACTTCCTTATCCTGCATTTTTTCCGCCAGGCCCACGGCATCGTCAATACTGTAGACCATCCTCACGTCGGCCCCTTCGGCCTTTGCGTCAAACAGACTGCCGCTTGAGCCCGGCACCCTCATCATGTCCCCGAAAGAAACGACCACAACCCCGCTTTTTGCAAGGGCGATGGCGGTATCTATGTCCGCTTCCGGGGTTACGCAGACCGGGCAGCCCGGACCGCTCAGGACTTCGATTTCTTCGGGGAGTACGCTTCTGAGCCCGTGTTTTGTGATGGCTCTTTCATGGGTCCCGCAGACGTGCATAATACGCAGGGGCCGGGCCCTGGTCCTGAGTTTTTCCAGAAGCTTTTTCTCAAACTCCGGGCCCGTTCCAGGGATTTTCTTACTTTCCATCCGAATCAGCATCCGTTTTTGCAACTTCCGTTCCCTCAACCTCCGTTCCTTCGGCGTCCAGGCCAGCCATCAGCCTGAGAAGGCGCATGGTCTCTTCTCCTTCCTCTTCCGAGATTTCCGAGATTGCGTATCCTACATGAACCAGTACGTATTTTCCAAGAAGGGCTTCACTGCCCCCTCCGAGCAGGTCCAGGTTCACGTCTCTGCTGATCCCACCCATGTCAACACTGGCGGTGTTTTCATTAAGGATCGCCGTTACTTTTCCAGGAATAGCTATACACATATTACCTCTGATGTATTAACCTCTGATGTTTTACATTCAGGACTCCTCAGCAGGATCCATCCTGCTTTAGTGGGGGGAGGAATGTGTTCAAATATTTACAGCCTGAATTGAGGTTGTACTGCTTGCATTATTTCGCATAATTTTTCTTTATCCGATTACTTCGGGTAAAGCATTTACCAATAATTGTTGTATAGATCTGGTTTTTTAATACAACATATTAGTTTTTAATAATATGTAGGCCTGTTCACATTATTATTCGGGATAATTTATAACTATTGTGCATACCCGGATCACCGATTTTGCATATAGATGGTCATTAGTGGCATTTGTATTGCATTACCGTTTCAAATTTCCTCCTATATTAGTACATTTTAAGTACATTTTAAAACTCCATTTTCATAAGATTGCAAAATATATTTAGTAACTCATGTAAAAAATGTTATATATCATTTGGTCATTCAAAATATTATTGGCGTAATTATAAGGGTCTATATATAAATTACTCTTAATATTTCAAATCGGGTTAATTGAATAAAAAAAGATGTGGTAGAATGAATACAGGAAAAAAGAACCTGGTCCGTACACTGGAAAGTATGGACTT
The DNA here is from genome assembly GCA_028690255.1 of Methanosarcinaceae archaeon. Lineage (GTDB taxonomy): Archaea > Halobacteriota > Methanosarcinia > Methanosarcinales > Methanosarcinaceae > JAQVBP01. Next base: position 7,961 of record JAQVBP010000078.1, on the reverse strand, counting down.
TTTAAAAATGGATAGGCGTACCTTTCTTAAAGCCGTAGGGGCCGTAGGAGCGACAGCTTTTCTCGGGACCTACAAAACAGACATAGTCAGTGCGCTCGAATTTGCTGAAACAAAAGTTGTCTGGCTGCACGGAGCCGAATGCACGGGCTGCTCAGAATCTCTTTTAAACGGAGGCAACCCTGACATTGTGCAGGCAATCTCAAAGCTTAATGTCAACCTTGCGTACCATGAAACTTTGCTCGCTCAGCAGGGAATCTTCGTGGACGGCAAGGCCGCAAACACCTCAGAACTCAACTCCGAAATTCTCGTTGACGAACTTATCGAGGAAGGAAACTACATCCTGGTCGTCGAAGGGGCCATTGCAAACGGGCCTGACGGTTCCGGCCGCTACTGTGTGATCGGAAACCGTACTTTTAAGGAACTGTTCGCAAAGGCTGCAAAGAACGCAAACGCCATCCTTGCAGTGGGCACCTGTGCCGCCTACGGGGGTATCAACTGTGCGGACAGCGCCGTTGAAGAGATTACCGACTTCAGGGGAGTGGCTTTCAAGAAAGAAAACGGGGACAAGGGCATGCTTCAGGAACTCGGAATCCATAAACCCGTAATCAACATCCCCGGCTGTCCCGCCCACCCTGACTGGATGCTTCTGACGCTCGGAGCCGTAATCCTCGGAAAGATCAGGATTCCGGAAGACCTTGACAGTGTGCTTGACAGCTACGGCCGGCCCAAAGTCTTCTTCCCCCCCGACCACACGGTTCACGAAAACTGCCCCCGCCGCGGATACTACGACAGGGGAGAATTCGACACCGAAATCAGCGGGGACAAGTGTCTCTGGAAACTCGGCTGCAAGGCCCCTTACGCTCACGCTGACTGCGGAATGCGTAAATGGAACAGCGGTATCAGCATGTGCACCCAGGCAGGGTCTCCCTGTATTGCCTGTGTGGAACCCGGTTTCCCTGACAGCGCAAGACCGTTTTACATCGAAGCCGAAGATAAGGGCATTCTCCTGGGGGCAAACATCGATACCGTGTCCAAAGTCGCGGTAGGAGCCGCAGCCCTTGCTGCAGGGGTACATGCAGTACGCAGAATGAAAGGAGATGAGTAAAATGGTTAACGTTACAGTCGATCCCTTAACCCGGATAGAGGGGCATTTAAGATTATCTACGGAAGTTTCCGAGGCCGGAGTCATTACCGACGCCCAGACCTCAGGCGTACTTTTCAGAGGGTTTGAACGCTTCCTCCAGAACCAGGACCCGAGAGACGCAGCTCTCCTGGTCCAGAGGATCTGCGGCGTCTGCCCGACTTCCCACTCCCTGGCAGCCGCAGGAGCCCTTGACCAGCTTTTCGGGGTTGCCGACACCATCCCCAAAGATGCTCTTGTTGCAAGGAACATCAACCAGGGGCTCAACACCCTCGCAAGTCACGCGACCCACATCTACGTCCTCTGGGGCCCGGACCTTGCAAACCCCGCGTACAGAGATGTGCTTACCCCTCTCGGAGACACAGGCTCCGCAGTCTGGAATGAACTCGTGGGCAGGTTCGCCCCAATCAGCTACAAGCTTGACGGCCAGCCCGTGCCCCCGGGCAGCTCCTACCTGGGTGCAATCCCGGAGAAGAAGAGGCTCCAGGAAGCAATCGCAGTTATCGGCGGAAAAATGCCCCACCAGGTAACCTCTTTTCCGGGCGGCTATACCTACAAGCCGACATTTGCGGACATCACCAAGATTTCCTCTTACTACCTCCAGGTAATGGACTTCGTCTCCAAATACACCCTCAGGGTACCTTTTGAGACCTGGATTGAGAACACCTATAAGGCAAGTTCTCCTGCAAAAGCCGTAAACTTCGTGCTCGAACACCTGCGGGGCCTTGTTGACAAATCCGTCGTCTCCAACAACTTTAGCAGGGAAGCCGGCTGGGGAGACGCAGAGTTTTACACTGCCTTCGGATCCGAACTCGTGGGAGAAACCCTCCTGGGGCTTCCTGCCTCCCTCAAGCACGACAGGCACGGCGGCTACTCCGACCCCTCGAAGATTGCCTTCCTTGCCTACGGGGCCTTCTACAAACCCGAAGCAGGCGATGGATACGACCCGAGAAGTCCTGAAGGAGCCCGCTTCCAGACCTCAGGAGTCGTTACCGGAAACCTCGAGTACCAGAAGTTCAACCCCGACCTTATCACGGAAAGTGTTGCTCATGCTTTCTATGAAGGCGGCGAGCTTCACCCCTCGAAGGGCGAGACCAACCCGTTCACAAATCCTGATGATATCAGATACGATGGGGGTTCCGACAGCAGGTATTCCTGGATTAAGGCTCCTAGATACGGCGGTATCCCCGCAGAAGTCGGGCCGCTTGCAAGAATGCTTGCCATGAAAGAACCTCTCACAACCGGACTTGCCCTGGCCTTTAAGGAAAACGGCTACTCTCCGGCAAATACCTACACCAGGACGATTGCCCGGATCCAGGAGCTTGCAATCATTGCAAACGAGCTTGTGAAATGGGTGACCGTGGATCTCGACCCGAACGGGAAGTATGCGGTCCACACCGATCTCTCCATGGCAAAGGATTCCGAGGGCATGGGCCTCTGGGAAGCTCCCCGCGGCGCACTCGGACACTGGATTTCCACCGACAGCAACTCTAAAGTCGTGACCTACCAGCCTGTTGTCCCGAGTACCTGGAACATGTCCCCGAGAGACGGTGCCGGAGTTCCCGGCCCCCTTGAACAGGCCCTTATCGGCTCAAAAATCAACGCCGTGGAAAACGCCGCCGGTGTCGAGTATTCAAATCCTGTTAACATCCTTCACATAGGCAGGTCCTATGATCCCTGCATTGCCTGTGCCGTGCACACGATTGACCTCAGCGGGAAAAACGCTCCTCGTACCCTGAAACTCGTATGAAACTCATATGAAACTCGTATGATATTCTTATAAGGAGACGACCCCAATGAAAACCAGAAACAATGAAACGGTTGTTGAGCGCTACACTGTCCTTGACAGGGCGGCTCACACCCTCCACGCTTTTGCGATGGTGGTGCTCATCTTAACCGGTTTAAAGATTTACGCGGGCTGGGACTTTATGAGTTTCCACAATGCTCGGGCCCTCCATATGCTCATGGTCCCGATCCTGCTCGCCATAAACTGGATCCTTATCCCCTACAATATTTTCTCTGCAAGTGAAGGGGGAATCCAGAAAAAACTTGAACATTTCATGGACCACTATATCTACGGACCTGAAGATGCGGAGCGGACAGTCGCAATTGTGAAGAACTTCTTCGGAAAAGGAAAGTATCCGGCTTTCTCCATCTATGATAAGGAAGAAGGCCACTACAAGACCAAACTCCACCCTATCATGAAGATCCTTATTGTGCTGGAAGGAACAGCAATCTTCCTGATTGCGGTATCGGGCATTGTCCTCTACAAGCTTGACTGGTCCCTCTTCGGGCTTCCGGTAGCGTCCTGGATCCTTTCCGCAGGCGACTTCATTGCCCCGGCCCTGGGCTTTTCTTCCCTGCAGTTCTTCAGAATGCTCCACCTGCTCATGACCTACTGGTTCGTTTTTGAGCTTGTGATCCACGTAGGGATTCTGGAATTCGACCCCCATATCTGGAAATACTATAAAGCTATCTTCTGGTCCGGAAAGGAAGACCTCTCCGATGAACACTTTGTTGAGGTCGTGGGCAAGAATTCGGAAAAGGCCTATAAGGACAGCGAACTTGTCTGGTCGGACGCGGAAAAGGTTGCTGTAAAAGACTGAACTGCGGGTTTTCAGGTTTTTGAGTATAAAGCCGGAAAACGGATACGGGTATATCCTCAGCGGCAAAATCCTCAAAAACCCTCAAACCCCGTATCCGTATAAAAAATTAAGACATAAAACGACCGCAGCATCTCCAAATAAATTTTGTTAATGTGAAAATATGCCTCTTTTAAATGCTCCAATCCGTATTCTGGGCTGTGGAAGCCCCCTCATGGGAGATGACGGGGTCGGCCTTAAGGTTATTGAGGCCCTTAAAAAAACGGAACTGAATGAAGTGGAAGGCCTTGATATAGAGGATGCCGGCGTTTGCGGGCTGGACCTCCTGAACCTTCTTGAAGGGGCTAAAAAGGTCATCATCGTGGATGCCGTGATTTCCGGCTCCGCCCCGGGCCTGGTCTTCCGTATCGAAGGCTCCGACCTCCTTGAAGGAACTGCTTCCCACGACGTCCTTTCCGTACACGACATGGGCATCTCCGACGTCCTTAAAATCGGCCGGGAAGTCCAGGAACTACCAGAGGTCGTTGTCATAGGGATAGAAATAGGAAAGCCTGTGAGCGGGCTCTCTATGGACCTTTCCCCTGCTGTGGCCGAGGCGGTTGAAAAAGCGGTTCGGGCAATCAAAGAAGAAGTTCTGGCTTCTATTTGAATTATTTTTTCCTCAATTTTCCTATTTTTTCCATTTTTTGAAGTTTATTATAAGCTTCGTTCCTCTCAATATACCGGGCCGCCTCATTTGACGCATACATATTTCCGGCCGGGGTCAGGTGCCTGCTTTTGTTCACATAGCTTTCCCGGCTTTGTTCAAGCTCGGAGGCAAGTTTTCCGGCCGTGGAGAGTTGAAGGTCATTCAGGAATTGAAAAGATGATCACTTTTCGGATCTGTTTTCCTTTTGAATAAAAGGCGTTCAGGAAGCCGAATTCGTGGTGGTATATGATGTTTACCTGGATTTTTTTCCAGATTTATTTTCGGTGAATTACAGATTTCAGCGGCGGAATGAAATTAAAGTGAGGGTAAAAACGGCGGCGAGGATTGTGAAGGCCGGAATGGATTCAGAGGATGTTGAATTTGAAGATGGTAAGGTTTCTGAAGGTGATGTGGCTGATGATGGGATTTTTTCTTTGTAATATTCGGTGGAGATGGTGCAATAAGCTACAGTAAATTCACTGTTTAAAACAGGTTCAGGATTTCCTTTCTCAACCAAAGAATAATGAAAATTGATTGGAATTGAGCCGCCAGCCCATCCATCAGTAGGTTTAACAACCCATTCGAAAATATGAGACTCATTTGGTTTTAAAATTACTCTTGAATATTGATCCATTTTAGATGGTCCTTCGATAACTTCAAAGTTTCCAATAGCCAATTCAGTAAGTTTACCCGAAACTTTATACTCTTGATAAACAGTCATATTAATTTTTACGCTAAAAGGTTCACCAATTTTCAAATAAGGCTTAGCAATGTCTTTTCCTGGTAATATTTGATCATTGAAATATACATCAATATTCCCATAAGAACTATCAGCAGTTGCTATGTTTTGTAAAACCAATATACTAATAATAATCCCAAACCACATACATTTTATTTTCATTATTATTCTCCTCCTTCATAACCAACCGATTCTTCAATGTTACCCCCTAATTTGTCCCCTACACCCTTTATTCCAGGCCCAACTACTGTAGCTGCATATCCTTCACATCTAAAGGAAATGGGTTTATTCTTTCCTATAATTGGGTAATATCCATGTTCATCGACATTTACAGGATCGTATATATCCGAATCTTCCCTCACATATCTCTGTCCTTTATGCCCAAAATAAGGAACTGGAATCACTTCGTTATCATTATCTATAACAACAAATTTCTCATATTTACCCACGACTTCATAAGTCCACACATTAACCGTAAAAACCCAGTGAGGAGGCAGCACAGGAAGCCCACAGGGTACGGCTTTCATAGTCCTCTGCATTTTTTTCGAAACTTTATCCCCAAGCTCCTCTCCAAACTTATCCACACTCTCGTTTACCATCCCCTTCAGTTCACTGTCGATTTGCTCAAAACAGGAATCGATTACGTCTCCCTTATTCACCGTGACAGCACAGATCCCGTTGGAGATTCCTGTTCGGACGTCGGTGTCCACACGGTTCAATGCAGCATCGAGTTCGTCTCCGGTTACCGAAGGCCCGGAACGCCGGATTTCTTCTTTGATTACAAAAGAGAGTTCATCCGCAAGTTCCCCGCTTGAAGACTTTTCTATAATTTCATCATAGGAAAGCCGGCCCAGATAGTTGGAGACGATCACCTGAACTTTCTGCTCCGTTATACTCTCCGAAATAACAGGATTTGCACTCACTTCGGCCGCGATTTCTTCCGTAACCCTGAGCTTCATTTCTTCCGCATAAACACGCTTCAGGGAACTGAGATCCCGGTCAAGCTCTTCCGTATCCAGCGAAACCCCCTGTTCAGTCAGGTTTTGCTCAAGCAGGCCCACCTCCTCATTGAGATCCCTTATACTTTTGCTGATTTGCTGTGAAGTCTCCGTTTTCACATACTCCGTGCCGGAACCAAGAGCATCAGCAATTTCCTCGGAAATCCCAATCGTAAAAATGCAGGTGTTCCGGACTCCAAGCGGGTAGATTGTTTTCCCGGTCATGGTATCGGCCCACTCGTATTCGCCCCTCAAGTCAAAATCCGGGTCATGGTAAAGGTAGTTGGGTTTCTGATCGATGATCAGAGTCATATTTTCGGTCCAGTTGTATTTGCTCTCGGGCCAGCCGGTTACGGTCATGGTGGATATTATTCCCATATCCCGGCCGAGGGCCGAGGCGGCTTTTTCGATTGCGGGGTTGTTAAAAAGGCTCATGGAACCTGAAGTCACGCTGTCCAGCAGGGAAGTGTCCAGGCCTTTTTCTTTGAGGGCGTTAAGGACGTGTTTATCCAGGCCTTCATCCAGTTCTTTGTTTTTCTTAAGGATTACATTGTGAAGTTTATTATAAGCTTCGTTCCTCGCAATATACCGGGCCGCATCATTTGACGCGTACATATTTCCGGCCGGGGTCAGGTGCCTGCTTTTGTTCACATAGCTTTCCCGGCTTTGTTCAAGCTCGGAGGCAAGTTTTCCGGCCGTGGAGAGTTGAAGGTCATTCAGGAATTGAAAAGAAGATCACTTTTCGGAGCTTTTTGCCTTTGAGATCAGGAGTGTTCAGAAGGCTGAATTCGATGTGGGATATGGTGTTTACCATGAATTTTCTTCCGGGTTTATTTTAGAAGAATAACAGATTTCAGTGGCGGAATGAAATTAAAGTGATGGCAAAAACGGCGGCTAGGAGTGTGAAGGCCGGAATGGATTCAGAGGACGTTGAATTTGAATCAGGTAAAGATTCTGAAGGTGACGTATCTGGAGAAGGGACTTTTCCTTTATAGTATTCATTTGAGATAGTGCAATAGGCAATGGTGAATCCGCTCTCTACTAGAGGTTCTGTGCCTCCATGGGCAAGAATTGTATAATATATATCTAGAGGTAATGATCCCCCTTTCCATCTTTCTGTAGGTATTACGATCCATTCATATTCTTTAAAAGAATTTGTCTCAAGAATGTCACCTTTCGAATAATCTTCGATTTTCGAAGTAGGACCTTTTATAATCTCAAAAGAATTTCTTTCCATGCATGAGAGCGATACAAACACATCACTTTTTTGATGAACGGTTAAATTAATTTTAACACTAAATGGTTCACCAATTTTTAAAATTGGTTTTGCGAGATCTTTTCCTAGTAAGATTTTGTCGTTATAATATACATCCATAGAGCCATAAGGGCACTCTGCAATGGCAATATTAGATGAAAATAGAATCATTAAGGCGAAAAAATATACGATTTTCATTTTCATGTCATACCTCTCGATTCATTCAGAAGATCTTCATATGCAATTGATTTTTCAGTAGATGATCCCACTTTATCCCCAACACCTTTTGGACCAGGACCAACAATTGTAGCGGTGTAACCATCAAAATGGAAAATAATCACTTGATTATTTCCTAACGTCATCGAAATTCCATTTTCATTTTTTTTAAATGGGTGAAATATTATCGATTTTTCCCTCACATATCTCTGTCCTTTATGCCCAAAATAAGGAACTGGAATCACTTCGTTATCATTATCTATAACAACAAATTTCTCATATTTACCCACGACTTCATAAGTCCACACATTAACCGTAAAA
>JAQVBP010000077.1 GCA_028690255.1 Methanosarcinaceae archaeon | reverse complement strand
GTCAGCGTATTTTAAAAAGCGTTCAGGATCAAGGTTTTTAGCAAGAATTGAACCGCCTAAGGATAGTACTATGAGCATTGTGATCTGTAAGCATTAAGATACTTTGTTTTTAAAATTATCGCTCTCCTGAAGAAAACCGATGCCTGCAAGGCTGCTCAGGCCGGGAGTGGGGGATATGCAAGATGTAAACTCCTTGAGGCGGGTGAAGCAATTGCGAGAAAGCAAAATTTGGTACACGCGCTCTCCTGTTGGAGCAACAATCATTCTCCGTTAGGAACTTCCCAACGTACTTTTATAAAGCAATCCTTTGACTGAAAACTTGAAGTTATAGTTTAATCGTTTTTGAGGATGTTAACGGCGAGTACTTTAATCAATTTTACTGGATTTAGAATCAATCCTGAAATCGAATTTTAAAAAAACAAATCTAGTAACACCGTTAATGCATAACTATTTAGCCCATAGCCCCTGAACCTTTTTTTGAATATTAGATTTTTAAAAACGAAAATATAGGAGGCAATTTTATTTGAATAACGAAGTTTACGCTGCAGCTATGGCGGCAATATCTGATATCCAGAATCTTACGAACGACCGGATAGAAGCTTTAACCAAAGGGCACGGCATGACAAACATCGGGGCCATGTGCGCCGCAAACGCGATTGCCACAGACCTTTTCCGTGGAGCCAATATCCAGCTCACCGATGAAGACAACGGGACTCTGGAAATCGACCATGTGCTTGAAAAAGGAATTGAAGCCGCAAAAGAAGCCGGGGCAAATCCGGCAAATGCCGCCCTGTTTGCGGCCACCATCTGCTACTTTGCAGGCTCCAACGCCCAGGCCGGCGTCCCTGCAGGTAACCGGAAGCTTGGGGCCCTTGCTCGCATGATTGCGGGAGCCGACAGGACAGGGGTCATATCCGTCCCTACCCCAAAGTCCAATAACAAGGTCTCGGGCTTTGCGGCCGTACAGGCGATTTATAACGCAATGGCCGAAGGCAAACTTACCAGGATCGACGGTCGGAAACTGCCCCTCGGAGTTGCCGGCGGGCCGCTTTACGGACACAACACCCTCGGGGAAGATATCGGTTTCCCGGAAGTCTCAATGAACGCCGCCAGGATCGGGACCGAGGCCATGATGAACGCTTACTGGGGTTGCGGGATTTCGGCAAGTCCGGTCATCTCCGCCATCTTCGGGACGGCCGCAGCCCTTGAAATCGTCCATCCCGACGCTTTTGTCGGGGAGGAGTACGGAGGTTTTTTTGATGTAAACAGTGCATATCTCGCAGGCAAAGCCGCATGTGAAGCCGCAGGGATCCCTGAAAAGCTTCATATGAGGGGCACGGGCGAAGAATATGATTCGGCCAGGGTCATAGGAGACCTCGGAGTGATCATTAAAGACATCGGAGCTCCGACAGTTATCGGAATGATGTCTTTTGGAGAAATGCTCTGTGCTTTTCAGGAATCCGTCCAGATAGGGGCAGGGTTTTCCGGAGGGCCTATAATGCCCCCGCTCGGGCACATGACCGCGGATTCTATCATTGCCCTCCGCGCTTTGATTAAATTCAAAGGAGACGTTGAAAAGGCTTCCGAGATCATTGCAGAGGTTAAGAAGAACGAATGGCTGGACCCTGAAATTGCCGCAGTCGCCTTAAACACCATTGCAAGGAAAACCGAGCAGGTCAGGAGAGGCCCTGTTACAAGGACCATGATTCTCGGGACTGAAGGAGTCCGTTCGGCCGCGGTTTTCAGAAGAGCTCAGAAGACCTATGAAGGACTCAAAGCCGGGAAGTCAGTGGACGAAATCGTTATGGAACTCGACCGGGAGAGGCAGACAACCGTGGAGACCCGGGCCGCTTCCATGCTCGGGGCCATGACCGGCCATGAAGTTAAAATCGAGATCAAGAAACTCGTGGGCGGGGCCCGCAGGGATCACCCCTTCACAAATTCTTACTATGGTTTCGATACGGATGCCGACGTGGATTTGACCGTGGACGGGACCACCTTCGAACTGCGCGGGCTTGGCCAAAATGTAATCCCCGACGCCGTTTTCAATGACAAAAAAGACCTGCTGGAAATCATACCCCTGGCAGCCATCCCCATCTGTGAACTCCAGCTTTCCGGGCACTCCATTATCAACATCACCGTGCCTGCAGCGGTTGCGGCCGCAATGAAGGTGCTTGAGCCAAAAGAAGCCGCAAAGCTTGCGGAAAAGGGCGCAAAGGCCGGGACAGCAGCCATTCCGGGAGGCCGGGAAAAGGCCCTTGCAGTCGCAAAGCTCGCCCTCAGGATCATGTCCTCCATGGAAGCTGCGTAAAACCCATCGGAATTATTTAGACAGAGAAGTGGCATGGTTTAAGTTCATGGTTTAAGCTCATGGTTTAAGTTCATGGTTTAAGTTCATGGTTTAAGTTCATGGTTTAAGTTCATGGTTTAAGTTCATGGTTTAAGTTCATGGTTTAAGTTCATGGTTTAAGTTCATGGTTTAAGTTCTTGATTAAAAAACATTATTCGGGCACAACCCCGAAACTTCTCCGTCTTTCCTTTATTTGAACAAAACAGGGAGGTCAGGCCTTGCTCCTGATGACCAATGTTGACAACATCACCTGCGAACAGGTCCCGTATCTCATCGAAGAACTGATGGATTCCGGGGCTAAAAACGTACATGTGGTCCCTGCCTTTACCAAGAAAGGAAGAAGTGAATACATCTTTCTTATTGATGCTGAAGAAAGGTACATGGAAACTCTTGCCGAATTCATGGCTCTTGAAACCGGGACTCTCGGGGTCAGGGTCATAAAGACCGAACATTATCCCTTTAATTATGAATTACGAAAAATTCGACTTGAGTTCAGAGACGAGACGGACCGACCCCTCTGGAAAGGCGGGGTCAGTGTTAAAATAGTCATAAGTCGGGAAGAAAAGCCCCTTTCGGCCCGGGTGGAATATGAAGAACTGAAGGAACTTTCCGTTCATATCCGAAAAGCCGGATTAAACCTTTCCATGCATGAGATCAAGGAACTTATCGAAGAAAAAGCTCTGAAAGGTATAAAGGACTTTGTCCTCACTTTCAATGAAGAGGGAACGGAATGGGAAAACCGGGATTTTTCATCCATCTCTAAAAAAATTTATTATGATAGTGAGACAAAACGCGGTTTCCGGAATTAAAGAGTCTCCGGAATTAAAACGAGATCATAGTTCCTAAATTTTTTCAGAAATTATTCAGAAATTATTCAGAAATTATTCAGAAATTATTCAGAAATTATTCAGAAATTATTCAGAAATTATTCAGAAACCTTTCCCTGGATCTCCAATATATTTTTCCAAAATACTTTCCGGAATTTTCAGATTTCTCCAGGGTTTCCGGAGATTTATTCTGGAATCTTTTTATTCTAAAATGTTCTACCTTAAAGCATTCCCAGCTAACAGGAGGGTCCTTATGGATCTAACTAATGTATTACAGGATATCAAAAACGGAAAACTCAGCCTTGAAGATGCGGAAGAGCAGATCAGATCGATGGGTTTTGTCTCGTATTCGAATATTGCGAAAATCGACACCCACAGGAAGAGCCGGACCGGGATCATGGAAGCCGTGCTTGCCGAAGGCAAGGAAGCGGCTGATGTTGTGGAAATCGCAAAGATACAGGTGGCAGACACGGGCCGGGTTCTTATCACGCGGGTCTCGGAAAAACATCTGGAGGCTCTTCAGGCTGCTTTTTCCCCTTCCGAACTCGAATGGAACGCCCGAGCCCGCTCGGCGGTCGTGCATGATGGGACTCCGGCCCCCCGGACAGGGGGAGTTGTGGGTATCATCTCCGCAGGGACTGCGGATGTGCCGGTTGCGGAAGAGGCCAGGGTAGTGGCTTCGGAAATGGGATGCGAGACCGTGGCCATCTACGACGTGGGGGTTGCCGGAATCCACAGGCTGATTCCCGAACTCCAGAAGCTGAAGGAGAAAAAGCCCGGGGCCGTGGTTGTTGCCGCGGGCCGGGAAGGGACTCTTCCGACAGTGGTCTCTGGCCTTATTGACGTGCCTGTAATAGGGCTTCCCGTCTCAACAGGCTACGGGGCCGGAGGAAAAGGGGAAGCCGCCCTCCTTTCCATGCTCCAGTCCTGCTCCATCATCTCCGTGGTGAACATCGACGCGGGGTTCGTAGCCGGGGCCTTTGCGGCAAGGATTGCGAACCTTATAGCAGCCGCGGCCGGGGCTGGAAAACCGAAATGATTCGATTTACGGCTGAATGAAGCGGAGGCAGGAATTTTTATGAAAGCACTTGTGTTTAACCCCTTTTCAGGGGCCGCCGGGGACATGATTTTTGCGTGTGCCCTGGACCTAGGGGCCGACAGGGAGCAGGTCCGTGAACTGGTAGAAGCCGCGGTGGACGTTTCCGTGGACGTGCGGGAAGTAAAGAAAAAAGGCATTCGAGCCCTCGATGTTCGTATCGGGGTGCCTGAAAAGGAAAAGGCCCGGCATTATCCCGAACTTGTGGATCTGATAAAGGCCGCAAAGCTGCCCGCAAGGGTTGAAAAAAGCACTCTTGCAACCTTTGCTATAATGGCTGAGGCTGAAGCCAGGGTGCACGGAGTCTCGGAGCTTGAGAGCCTGCACTTCCACGAGGTGGGGCAAAGCGACGCCCTTGCCGATGTCATTGGCTCTTCTGCGGCAATTCACCTGCTCGACTGTGAAGCCGTTTACTGCACTCCTATCAACGTGGGGAGCGGGTGTGTGGAATGCGCTCACGGCACAGTGCCTGTCCCCGCCCCCGCAACCCTCGAGATCCTCAGGGCCGGAGGTCTGCACTTCAGAGGCAGCAACGTCAAAAAAGAACTCCTGACCCCTACCGGAGCGGCTCTCCTCACCCATTTTGCAAGACCTGTTGAGAGTTTTCCCCAGGGCAGGGTAAAGGCAATCGGGTACGGGGCGGGAGATGCCGAGCTTGATACTCCGAACGTACTCCAGGGCCTTATCTCTGAGCTTGAGGAACAGCTTATCCAGGACCATATCGAGGTGCTCGAGACCAACGCGGACGACGTCAGCGGGGAAGTCCTCGGAAACCTTTTTGAGGAATTGCTCGCCCTTGGGGCCAGGGATGTTGCAATCATTCCCGCAACCATGAAAAAAGGCAGGCCGGCTCATATCATAAAGGTCATTGCAAAACCCGAGGACAGCGCAAAACTTGCCAGGAAAATCATTATTGAGACCGGGTCCCTCGGAATAAGGGTTATCCCGACCCGGCACCGCCTGATGGCGGCCCGCAGGCTTGAGAATGTGTCTATCAGTGTTGGGGAGGAAATGTTTGAGGCGGCGGTCAAGGTTGCCCGGGACACCGCGGGGACCCTGCTCAATATCTCGGCGGAATTCGAGGACTGCAAGCGGATTGCCCGAAAATGCGGCCTCCCTTTAAAAGAGGTTCTGAGAAGGGTTGAAGAAACGGGATGGAGCCGATTTTCCTGAATAATTTTTGAAAAAAGGGGTTTTCAGGGGCTTTTGCACCCCCTCCTCCCCCTGGGATTTTGTCGGAACAATCCCCAAAATTAAGAATAGTGTGGTTAAGAAAGAATTTTGTCCAGAAAGGCGTTGAACCTTTCGTTTTCCATAAGTGCAGGAACTAAAATTGCCAGTCCGGTTATGATAATATTAAACACAATAAAATCGTGCTGGGTCATCGCCTCATAGCCTTTTAATACGGCAATTCTGTCTATTCCGTAAATTACCAGGTTACCTGCTAAAAGGCTGAGGCTGTAAATAATAAAGAATTTGATATCTTTTAACTTAATCATTTCACTTATTTTTCTTATTTTTCTTATTTTTCTTATTTTTCTTATTTTACTCATCCCCCAACATCCGAAAATAATTCTTCTAAAAATAATTCGGGGGGCACTTTGAGGCGTGCCGCCCGCCCCTGTCTTAGCAGTATTTTTCTGAACGGCTTTTTCTGAAAGGGCTTTGCCCGAACTCAGAGTTTTCCTATTGAGTGCAGAAGTTCGGCGTTCAGGACGCTTGCCCCGGCCGCTCCGCGGATGGTGTTGTGCCCCATTGCGATATAGCGTATTCCTTCTCTTATACGGCCCACCGAGATGCTCATTCCTTTTCCCATGTTGCGGTCAAGGCGGGGCTGGGGCCTGTTGTCCTCGTCCCTGACTATCAGAACCTTTTCGGGCTCCGAGGGGAGCTTTCCGAGTTTGGGGTCGAAATTCTGGAAGGCTTCCCTGACCTCTTCCGGAGTCGGGGCATCGCGCATGTCGGCCCAGATGGCTTCCGTATGCCCGTCAATTACAGGGACCCTGTGGCAGGAGGCGCTGACCTTTATGTTTGCGGGGGTAATTTCCGCCCCGTCGAACTCGCCCAGAAGTTTCAGGGGCTCGGCCTCCATTTTCTGTTCTTCGTTTCCTATATAGGGAATTACGTTGTCGTAGATCTCCATTCCGGAAACCCCTCTGAAGCCTGCTCCGGAAATGGCCTGCATTGTGGCTACCTGGACGGATTCAAGCCCGAATTGCATGAGAGGTTTAAGGGTGGAGGTCATGACAATTGTGGAGCAGTTAGGATTGGTGATTATGTAGCCGTCCCAGCCCCGGCTGTCCTGCTGGACCTCAAGGAGGCCCAGATGGTCGGGGTTGACTTCCGGGATTACGAGGGGGATGTCTTTTTCCATCCTGTAAGCCGAGGCGTTGCTTGCGACCGCAAACCCGGCCTTTGCAAAGGCAGGCTCAACACCCAGGGCCAGGTCGGCAGGAAGGGCCGAAAAGACCACGTCTGCGTCAACCTTTTCCGGGTCAACAGGGACCACCTCAAGGTCGGCCACGCTTTCCGGAAGGGGGCTGTCAAGCCTCCAGTCTGCTGCTTTTTTGTATGTTTTTCCGGCACTTCTCTCGGATGCCGCAAGACTTGTGAGTTCGAACCAGGGATGATTTGCCAGAGCTTCTACAAATCGCTGTCCTACGGCGCCGGTTGCGCCTAAAATTCCCGCTTTAACTGCTTCCATCTAAAAAAAACCTCCGAAGGAAAAGAAAATTAAGATAATTAAGTGATAATTATAAGAATGAGAATGAAAAAGGAAAAGATGGAATAAAAACTTTATTCCACGTGCTCTGTTTTTATCAGATTTAATCTTCTACCTTGATTGCTTCGTTAGGGCATGCTTCTTCACATGCACCGCATTCCACGCATTCTTCCTGGTCTACTACTGCAAGGCCTGCTTCCTCATCCAGGGTAATTGCTTCGTTCGGGCATTCATCTACACAGGTTCCACAGCCGGAACATGCATCCGCATTGATTAATGCTGGCATATTTTTCACACTCCGTTCTTTTATTGTATATGTACATGGAAATTGGGACCGTTTTTGAAGAACTTCCGTACCATACCCATCCAGATTTAGTTTTCAGAATTTGTTGAATTATTGCCTGAATTTCGAGGCAAATAATTCCGGATTTTAAAGCTGAGTGGATATAATATCGAAAATTTATACATAACGGCATTGATCGAATAAACATAAAAACTTATCGTTTTTTAGTAAAAAGATCCCGTGGAATTCAGGTAGAAAAAGAAAATGTGAACTACCCGTGAAATCTAAAGATTTAACGGGCTTCCTCCAACCGATTCCCGAAAGAACCTGATGTCACAATCCATACCTTACGAGAAAGGCAACGAATTGTGGAATCCACTTTACGAAGACCCCCATTCCCGGATCAACACACGGAATCGTGTACAGCTATTCCCGAATCCGTCAGGCGGTAAACCCCTTCTTCGAACTTAAGGAAACCGACCTTGAGCAGGAAATCCATGTGGTACTTATATTTGAAATCGTTAAGGCCCGATTTATCCCTCAGTTCTTCTTCGTTTTTCCCGAAAACCCCGACAATCCGGAGGAGTTTTCTCCTATCAGGGCTTATGGCAACCTTTTCCATTATAACGTGATCCATTTTTACGGAACCCCCTTCGGAGGGGTCCTTCTCTGTAGCCATATATGCATCAAGTTCGTCTTCTTCCTGCATAATAATTAATCTCCCGGTTTTTATGTTTCAAATTATTTACTCAATTTTTTCATCAGGGCCGTGGGGTTCAGGGCCGTGGGGTTCAGAGCCGTGGTCTCCGTGATGTTCATGACTGTGGGGTTCAGGGCCGTGGGGTTCAGGGCCGTGGGGTTCAGGGCCGTGGTCTCCGTAATGTTCATGACTGTGGGATTCAGGACCGTGGTCTCCGTGATGTTCATGACTGTGGGATTCAGGACCGTGGTCTCCGTGATGTTCATGACTGTGGGGTTCAGGACCGTGGGGTTCAGGGCCGTGGTCTCCGTAATGTTCATGACTGTGGGGTTCATGGTGTTCATGGCTGTGGGGTTCAGGACCGTGGGGTTCATGTTCATGTTCATGGTGTTCATGAGCATGTTCCACTTTTTCAAAGCTTATCCCGGCTTCCCGGAGTTTTTCCGCGACAGAGCTTTCGACTATCCGGACAAGTTCGGCTTTTGAGACCTTCGTGACTGCAGAGAGTAGTTTCAACCCGGACCGGGCACACTGCCTGTCCCGGATCAATTCCACGAGAGGGAATGCATCCGCGGACGTCACGCTGGCCTTGACCAGGGTCTTCGGGAATTTCAGGGAAAGTTTTACGTGCCCTATGAATTTCGGGTTTATTTCCCTCACCCGGTCCCGGATGGCTTTCAGTATCCCTTCGGCAAGGCCCATCATGTTGTTCGGATCGAGTTTTTCTTCGGAAAGGGCCAGTTCGAGGGAATGGGCGTTGACCTCTGACATTTCAATGGAGTTTTTGTCCCCTGTACCGAATACCTCCCTTCCCTCGCTTGCCAGGTGATCGATCAGGCCTTCAAACTGCTCGTCCCCGACTCTTGCAGAAAACTTGAGGATCTTTGCATCGGGGTTTACTACCTTCAGGTTTTTCTCGGCTGCAAGGACCTTTACCTCATCCGTTATGTCCACCTTGTTTATGCAGACGATCTCGGCTTCTTTGATCTGAGTCTCGATAAACCTCGGGATCTCGTTAATCTCGGTCACGAAGCGTCCGGGGTCCACAAGGGTCACCACAGGGGCAAAGGAAAGCTCGGGAAGGTCCATAATCGCAATTTCCTCTTTAATCTGCCTGGGAAACGCGATTCCTGTCGGCTCTATTATGATGATATCAGGGTCGAACTCTTCTCTCATGTTCTGCAGGGTGTACTGCATACTGATCCTTAACGTGCAGCAGATACACCCGCTGGTAAGCTCCTCCGTCACAATCCCCGTATCCGAAATCGCGTCCCCGTCAAGCCCTATTTCCCCGATCTCATTTACGATGATCGCAACCTTCTTTCCGGCTTCGCTCAGGTGTCTGCCCAGTTTCAGGATCGTGGTGGTCTTCCCGCTTCCGAGAAATCCCCCTATGATGATGATTCTCATATTTTTCCTATCCTCATTGTTGTGATTAAGTGCAAATATAAGAATATCTTTCAAGATATATAATAATTGATGAAATAATAGATGAGGAAAAATAGGTGAGGAAATAATAAGTGAAAAAATGATTATCGACAGTGCCCTGCAGGGATCTGAAGCATGATTGCGGCCAGAACCTGAGGATCAGAGTTTAGGGAGGACGTTCAGTCCGATTTCCGTAAGCCTGTAGGTGCCGTCTTCACCCAGAAAAAGAAAATCCGCGTTTATGAGGACCCTGATGTGGAAGTTTAAGGAAGCACTGTCAAGGCCCGTTAATTCCAGAAGCTCTTTCTCGCTTTTCCCAAGAAAACAGATGCTTTTGATAAGCTCCCTGCGTGTGGGATTGGACGCCGCATAAAATGTCCTTTCGCATTTTTCCTGTAAGAGTTCCTCTTCGCTTTTTACCTGCGAGTCAAGGAAAAGATCAATTTCATCCATTTCTTTTTCTTTCGTTTCTTCCATTTTTAATACTCCCTGAAAGTGACTGTTTATTATATTTTAAAAGATTGGCCGGATCTTTATATAATTATTGTGATTTAGTCCTCCGGTTTTGCTGCCAGGGCCTTCTTTCAATAAGGTTTCAGGTCGTTGATTATTATGGAATATTCTCCCGCAACCCACCTGATAGTGTCTTCCATATCCTTCAGGCCCTCCGATTCCCCTGCCTGGATTTTTGAGTTGTATTTTTCCAGATAGTTTACGTACTTTCGGACTTCCGTAAATAAGGCCTTATTTAAAATCTTGCGACGGGAGTTCATTAACTTTTTTATTCCCTCTATGTCTCCGGGGAGGAAGCCTGTGAGTTTCTCGTAGTTTATTTCTCCGGCTTCTTCGGAGATATCCATATGGAACGTGGGGTTGGTTACGGCCACTCCGAGGAGTTTTAAAAAATCGTCAACCATATAGGGATCGATTTCAGGCCTGTTTTGTATTGATTCTACCCATGCGATTACCGTTTCAAAAACGTCCCATTCGATTTTTTCAGGGTTTTCCATATCTGGATATTCTTACCAGATGATTTATATCTTTTTTTATATGTTATTGGGCCTGCCGGAGAACGGGAACTTCCAATCGATATAAATTATAAAAACGATAAAAATTATATACTTCCAGCTTGTGAGTTCTTCAGGCAGTATTACAGTTTTTTCTTCAGCTTTCCCGATTCCTCAGGGTTTTCAGGGTTTCCCGACTCCTCAGAGTTTTCAGGGTTTCCCGACTCCTCAGGGTTTTCAGGGTTTCCCGACTCCTCAGGGTTTTCGGGGTTTACGGAAACCTTCGGAATTCCCGGGTTCTGCGAGAACCTGTTGCTGAAAGGGAACTTTCAGGATAACTGCTGTCAGAAAAATAAGATAGGTCTATCTCATGCAATCCAGAATTATAACAGCCGAATTAAAAGCCCTGCTGATTTCCATTGGCTCGATTTCAGTGGACCCCTCCCTTGTCCCCCGGGCATTTGGCTCCACAGCCGGCCCGGGAGCGGGTACAGGTTCGGTTTTTTTCAGAGCCGGAGCCCGGAGGGTCAGGCTGAGTATTAACCAGGCATCCCCCCTTTCAATAGAAAAGGCAGGAAATGACGGAACAGTCGCAATCCTCAGAGACGGAGACGTCCTTGTCTGCGGGACCCTTGAACCTGCTCTTGCCCACTGCCCGGAACAGGCCTTTATCACCCTCTGTGAAAAGTGCATCTTTAACTGCAAGTACTGCCCGGTCCCAAAACTCCAGGGCGATGTGAAAACGGACAGGGAGGTCCTGAAAATCGTTGATGCGGTTGCAGAAACCGGAAACCTTAAAGCCATTTCCCTGACCTCCGGGGTTGAGGAGTCCGTGGAAGGGGAGGTCGAGCGCGTCCTGAAACTGCTCCCCGAACTCAGGAAATACGGGGTCCCTATAGGGGTTTCGGTCTATCCCACGGAAGGCTGTTCCCAAAAATTTTACGAGGGAGGGGTCTCCGAACTCAAGTACAATGTGGAGACGATGGACCCCGAGATTTTCAAAAAAGTATGCGGAGACCTCTCTCAGGCCTATATCCTTGATAAACTCGAAGAAGCCGTGGAAATATTCGGAAAGAACCGGGTCTTTTCCAACTTCATAATCGGCCTCGGAGAAAGTGATTCCTGCGTCAGGGCCGGAATCGAGGCCCTGGCAAAAAGAGGAGTCATTCCCATTTTACGCCCTATAAATCCCCATCCCCTGAGACTCGGGGACTGTTTCATGGAAAGGCCGGGCCCGGAACGCCTGCTAAAGCTTGCTAAAATGGAAAAAGAGATCCTGGTAAAATACGGCCTGCGCCCCGACCTTGCCCGGAGCATGTGTCTCAGCTGCGGGGGCTGTGACCTGGTGCCCTTTGTGGACCTTTGAGTCCCTTTGCACCTTTTTTCTCTTAAAACGGAAATACTTTTTGATATGAAAGTACCTGTATACTTTCATTTTTTGTGCCTGTAATCCGAGAATTTCAGGTGCTTTTTTCTGAAGGGGGAAGGAAATTGTATACCCCCAATATCCAGTGGAAACTATATAATTAAAATAAAGTTATGGGTTTTTACCCATAATTCGGTACTGATTTTTATTCAGGCGTTTTCTCATTCTGTCTCCAGGACTTCCTCGACGCTCATCCCACCGTGTGCGATTTTTGAGATCTTGCGGACAAGGGCCACAGGATCTTTTGCCTGGAAGACGTTTCTTCCGATAGCAACCCCTTTTCCTCCGGCTTCAAGGGAGCCCTGGACCATCTCCAGCAGATCCCGTTCGGAGTTTACCTTGGGGCCGCCTGCGATGATTACCGGCACGGGACATCCCTGCACAACTTCTTTGAAAGTATCGGGGCTGCCCGTGTAATTGGTCTTTATAATGTCGGCGCCCAGTTCGGCCCCGATTCTTGCCGCGTGTTTTACGACTTCCACATCGTATTCCGAAACAATCTTCTGACCTCTCGGATACATCATGGCAAGGAGGGGCATTCCCCACTCGTCACACTTTCTTGCGGTTTTTCCCAGGTCCTGGAGCATCTCGAACTCGTCTTCCGCACCCACGTTAATGTGGACGGAAACCCCGTCGGCCCCAACCTTAAGGGCCTCTTCCGGAGCGGTTACAAGCACCTTGTGGTTAGGGTCCATTGCAAGGGAGGTCGAAGCCGAAAGGTGGATGATAAGCCCTACATCGTGCCCGTAGCCCCGGTGCCCGTGTTTGGCAAGGCCCATGTGCCCCAGTACGGCGTTTGCTCCTCCTTCGGCGACCAGGTTTACCGCATCCTGAAGGTTTTCAAGCCCTTTAATGGGACCTGCACCTACGCCATGATCCATGGGGATAATGATCGCGTTTCCCGTGTTACGGTCGAAAATCCTTTCCATCCTGATAGATTTCCCAATACTGTTCATAGTTTGCCTATATAACGGTTTTATAATTTATATCTTGTCTATATATTTTAGCATTTTCACAGTCTTTCTAACAATTCTTTCCCGATCTATAT
The DNA here is from genome assembly GCA_028690255.1 of Methanosarcinaceae archaeon. GTDB lineage: Archaea > Halobacteriota > Methanosarcinia > Methanosarcinales > Methanosarcinaceae > JAQVBP01. The sequence goes on along the minus strand of JAQVBP010000077.1, from coordinate 751 downwards.
ATTTTCAAACTTCCCCTTTCAGAGCTCCGTGTTTTCGTTCTGGTAGACTCCGGAATATCCGTTTTCCACTTCATGCTCCAGAGTCTGAAAAAGGAGCTGCATGATGCGGGCGTTTTTCCTGAGCCTGAAGCCCTCCGGATTGTAGACCACAAGCATGGACTCACTGCGCCCCCGGTAGCCTGCATCCCAGACCGCAGTCTCCAGGGTTGCCCCGCAGCGGATCAGGGTGGACCTGGGCCTCGCCGTGGCCGCAAGATTTTTAGGAATGTTTACGATTTCGTTAAAAATGACCTTGTACACCCCTTTGGGAAGATGGATCCAGCCCTCCTCGTCGAAATCCAGGAGCCGGCTTTCCGGCAAAACCCGCCCGGAATTATCAAAATCCACGGCTCCGGGCCCTTCGATTGTCCTTACCTCCTTCAGAGTCATCTCAAGCCCGTTTGGCTGGAGCTGGGTCTTGAGGTCAACAGCGTTTTCAAGCAGAGGGGGATGCCCCTGCACCAGTTTCTTCAGTTCCTTATCGGATAAAAGAGCCATAAACGTCCGTAACTCCGGGCGGACTTATTATGCTTTCGATGCAGGAGAAGCCCTGTACTTATGGACCGGAGCCTGTTCGCCCCGCTGGTAATATTTGTATAAATATTGATCATACTCAGTATAACAAATGTAAATCTTTTTGTACTATATATAATAACTAATTTTTAGTGATTATAATGAAAAAATTAAAAAATCTAAAAAAGAACCCATTACT